>CAZRFG010000444.1:0-2561 GCA_964599205.1 uncultured Victivallaceae bacterium | reverse complement strand
GCGCAAGTCCGCAATTCCGGCGATTGCGATTTCACTGTCGTCGCCATGCGGTTGGAAACCCTCCGCGACGGCCGTTTGCACGAAGAAAAAATCGACCTGCCCGCCGCCGAGCGGAGCGGTTCGTATCAATACGAAAACTTTTACCGCGCAATCCGTCATGGCCGCTCGCCCGACGAAGTTTCCCCGGAAACCATCGCCGCCGGTATCAAGGCTATCGCCATGATGGCACGCAAACAGCAGCCGCGATAACGATTCCAGCAAAAAAACTTGAATTACATAAAAAAGGCGTTTCCAATGTCGAATATCTGTACGTTCAAAAAAAATTCCACAACCACGGCGGTCGGCCTCTTCATCGACGGCAAAATCGTTGAATTGAATCCGGCGCTCCGGCAATTGGAGCTGAGTTTTCAGGCGGATTCGGTCATGGAACTGCTCGCGGCGGGCGCGGCGGGCCGGGCGGCGGTGAAAGCCGTCGAAAACATCGCCGAGCTGCCCCCGGAACTGTTGCTGGACGCCGCGGCGGTCACGCTGGCGCCGCCGGTTCCGCGCCCCGGCAAGATCCTGTGTCTGGCGGGCAATTATCTCAATCATCTGGCGGAACACCATGGGGTCGCGCCCGCGCAGATGAAGCGCCCGGACGACATTCACGTTTTCACCAAATGCTGGAACGCGGTCAAAGGCCCTTATGACGATATTTTCGTATCGAAAAGCATACAGAAGCTTGATTACGAACTGGAGCTCGGATTTGTGATCGGCAAAAACGGCCGATATATTCCCGAGGAGCGGGCGATGGAACATATTGCCGGGTACTTCGTGGCCAACGACGTCAGCGCCCGAGATTTCATGCCGGCGGTCGCGGGCGGCCGCATCCATTGGTATGCGATGAAAAATCAGGACGGATTTATGCCGTTCGGTCCGTATTTGCTCTTGAAAGACAGCATCGGCGATATTTCCGAACTCTCGATGGAACTGCGGGTGAACGGCGAAGTCCGCCAACGGGTGAATCCGCAGGATATGCTGTTCAAGCCCGAAGAGATCGTCGCCCGGATCAGCCGCTGGTCCACGCTGGAACCCGGCGACATCATCCTGACCGGGACGCCCGCCGGGGATTCCTGGTCGCGCGGGTGCTTTCTGAAGGACGGCGACGTGGTCGAGGCCACCATGGAAAAAGTCGGCACGTTGCGCAATCGGATCGTTTTCGAGAACGCGGTGTATCGCTGCAAGTAACTTGGAATGGGAAAAAAGAAATATGGCGAATACGAACATTGAATTTTTGGGTAAAACCCTGAAAAGTCCGATTTTTGCGGCGGTCGGACCTCATACCCAAAGCGTCGAGGATTGTCTCGCGGCACTGCACAACGGCGCGGGCGCGATCGAAGTGCAGTTTCACCGCGGCGACAACAATTTGTGGGACGACTACCGCCGAGTCGATCTGTACGCCGTCGTTCCCCACAAAAGCGACGCCGATCATGAGCGGTATTACGGCTTGATCTCCACCGGGATGAATATCCGCAAAGAACAGCCCCATGCATCGTACATCGAATTTACGACCGAACGGTTGCGCAAGATACGGGCAGGCGCCGACGCCAATACTCTCGTGGTGGCCAATATCGGCCGCGTCGGCTACCGGGGCGACGGCCTGTACACATGGGGCGAGCTCGCCCGCCGCGTCACCGACGCCGGAGCGGAAGCCGTTTCCCTGCACATGCAGACCGGCAACATCATGGCCGGCGGCATTCTGACCCGCGATCCGGATTTTCTGAAGCGGATCGTCGATGAAGTGCGGAGCTGTACCGCGCTGCCGATCATCGCCAAACTGCCGGTGGAAGGGTGCGATCCGGCGCTGGTGGCGGATTTGGCATATCAATGCGGCTGTGACGCGGTGGCGTCCACCGGCCGTTTCATCGGGCTTCTGCCGGACATTCACACCGGGAAGTGCGAACTTGGCGGCCACATCGGTTACGGCGGATCGTGGGTATTGCCCAACACCTGTGCGTGGACGGCGCGAATGTATCGGAGCATTCCCGATCGAAAATTGATCCCGGGCGGCGGCGTCAACAGTTGGGAGGACATTCTGCGGGTGATCATGTGCGGCGGGGCCATGGTGCAGACTTGCACGTGGACGATGGTGAAAGGCTACGCGGTGCTTCAGGACGCGTTGCGACGGATCGTCCGGTATCTGGACGAAAACCACCTGGAAAATCTCGAAGCATTGCGTGGTTCCGTGGCGAAAACCGCGGTCGCTTCGGCTGATTTGTGGGCGCGGAAACTGACTCGCTCCGAAGCACCGATGTATGGCATCGACATTCACGACGAGCAATGCACCAGGTGTATGCGCTGTCTGGAAAATTGCCATTTTGACGCCATTACCCAAACGGACGGCAAACTGCATATTGATCCTTCGCGCTGTGTCGGGTGCGGCTGCTGTCGCGGCACCTGCCGCTTTGACGCGATCTATTGAACAGGCTCAAAATCATGGATTTTTATTCGGAAATCAATCGCCTTCCGGTGCGAGAAGCATACGATGTCGCGGTAATCGGCGCAGGCGTCGGCGGTGTTGC
>CAZRFG010000443.1:0-2586 GCA_964599205.1 uncultured Victivallaceae bacterium | reverse complement strand
CGAGCTGTGGCGGCAACCGGTATGCTGAATCCCTGTCACGCCAGCGCCGCCTTGCAGCTTTCGGTCCATTCGCGCAGCCGGTCGGGGTGGCCCATCAGGGTCTGCAATTCGCGGAGCACCACCTGAAAACTGGCGTCGCCCAGGGTCGCGATCCGGGATTTGAGTTGTTTTTCGAAATCCTTGAGGTCGTGCGGACAGACCACGTCCGAGGCTTTGTGCCGCCACATGATGCAGCAGCGTCTGCCCGCTTTGTCCACCAGCGCATCCAAGTCGGTCCAGGCGCTGCAGGTGAGGAGTTTCAAGTTCGGAATCTCCAGCACCGCGTCAAGCTTGCGGGTCAGGTTCTCGCAGCAGCCGTAGCAGACCGCGCCGAACCTTGCGAAAATCGGTTTCTGGTACTTGAGCAGGAATTCCTCGAACATCTGCGGACTGACCTGGTCGAATTCCTGCGAGTTGCCGTGGATCCAGCAGTCTTTGAGCGTGAATTTACCTTCCGGATTCGCGCGCAAGGGGTCGCTGCTCAGCATTGCCGAGTCGATATTGGGGATGACAAGACCGCTCGCTTCGAGCGCGTCCAGCTGGTTCATCACTCCCTGCATCATCACCGTCATCAAGCGGTGCACCAGTTCGGGCTCGACGATCATGTCGATCATCAGCGGCTCCAGTCCGCGCAGCATCGCCGCCTCGACGCAGATCGTCGCCACGCTGAAATAAGCGCCCAACGGGTTGATCCGGACCGGCATCGAGTTTCCGAGCAGAGTTTGGTAACGCTCGCTTTTGCGCGCCGTCGCCGCCGGGTCGAAGCGGTAGCGGGGAATCGTCAGGCGATCGAAATCGGCGGCATTCTCCAGCGCCGGCAAATACCGCCAGGCGGAGCCCTCCTCGCCGAGCTTCTCGACTTGAATGTCGAAACCCCAGCGGTTGGCCGGCTCGACCTCGAAAACCGGCGCGATGTCGTAACGCGGATGCGCCAAGGTGTCGTCGCCGATCGCGCGCTTGATCAAGAGCCGCTTGAAGAACTCCTCCATTTCCCGCAGTTCCGGGGTCCGGCAGACCAGGAACTCCGCCGGCAGCAGCTCGCTCCAGCAGCCGACCGGATTGCACCAGACCGGCGGGCGGTCGACCGGACGCATTTCGGTGACCCCGACCCAGCGGTCGCGGATCGCCGCCATCTCCGCGGTATGGCTCCAGTCGGCGACTTCGGCGGCGAGGTCGCGGACCAGCGCGATTTCGTCGGTTTCGGTGTGTACGGCAGCATTGAGCGAAGCAAATTTTTCTTTCAGGTACATGATCGGCTCCGGTTTTGAAGGCAATCATTCAATTCGATGAAGCTGCCCCCTTGCTTGAATGGTTTTCCGCCGGTTATTATACATTGAATTGTTTTTTCAAACAAGAGTACGAAACGACGATCAATCATCCGAAACGATGAAATATGATCATTCCGGATTTGCGCCGCCGCGGTTCCGGTGCTACCGTATCGCATCGGCAGACCACACCCGGGAGAGAGCGCCATGACCGTTCCCACGTTTGAAATCGTAAGCGTCGAACCGCGCATCGAACTCGATGACGCCGAGCGCCAATACTGCGAGCACAGTTGGACGCAGCTGGAAATCCATCCGCTCTTCTGCCGCCGCTACAGCTGTACGCCGGAGTGGAAGCTGGAGCCCCGCAAGCTGTCCCACGCTTATTTCACCTATTGGGAGTCGGGTTGCGCCGAATTGACGCTGGGGGCGCGGCGCTTCAGGCTTCAGGGCGGGGAATTGATTCTTTTCGGCGGCGACGAGCCGCACGCGATCACCCCGATCGGGCGCAGTCCCTGCCGGATGTGCAATCTTCACTTCAAAGCGCTGCTTGACGGCGCTTTTGACCTGCCGCGGCAATGGAATCTCGGCGGCGTCTACTCCTGCCGCGAGTTGATCCGGCCGGAGACTTTTCTGGCCATTCCGGCCATTTTGCAGTGCAAGGAACCCGGCGGCACGGCATTCGTCACGGCACTGATTCGGACTGTGCTCTATCAGATTTCAGTTCAGCATTCGCGGCCGCCGAAGCAGCGCACGCCGACGCGAATGGAGCCGGTGTTTGACCTGATCAAGCGGAAATTTGCCGATCCAGACTTGGATCCGGCGCGCCTGGCCCGCGTCCTCGGCATCAGCAAGGTCTACTGCCGGCAGCTCTTCCGCCGACACTGCGGCCAAAGTCCGCTGCAGTATCTCCGGACCGTCCGGCTGGAACATGCCGGTCTGCTGCTTCAGACCACCGATCTCGCGGTCAAGGAGATCGCCGGGCAGTGCGGCTTCAGCGACCTCAATTTTTTCCACCGCGTGTTCAAACGCGCCACCGGCGACTCCCCCGGCGACTTCCGCAACAAAATGCGGGAACGCGCCGACCGCCAGTTCTGAAGAAGCGCTTTCCGGCCGGGGGAATCAGTCGGAATCATCGTTGAGATCGACCTCGTCGACGTCGAAAACCGCAATGGAATGGCCGAGGTACTCCAGATTGACGATGATCCGGCGGATGCCCTGGCGTTTCCGGACGATTCCTTGAATGCCGGCGAAGGCGCCGGTGGCGATTCGGACTTTCTGTCCC
>CAZRFG010000442.1:0-2595 GCA_964599205.1 uncultured Victivallaceae bacterium | reverse complement strand
TCATAGTGGTTGTCGTCATCGTAATTGATCATCTTGCGCTGGACCGAACTCTCCGCCTCGGCCAGGCCGATCCGGATCACGCCGTCTTCGGAGACCGGAGTGGTGAGGACGGCGATTTCAAAAGCGTTGAGCGAACGCCGGGCGTCGCCTTCGCAGACTTTGGCGAGGAACGCCGCCGCTTCGGGGGCGAGCTCGATGACTTTGCCCGGAAAGGCGCGTTCGTCGGTGCGCGCGGTCTCGAGGATGCGGACGATGTCCTCTTCCTCGAGGCTGCGGAGCTGAAAGGCGAGCGAACGCGACAGCAGCGCGCCGACCACGTAGAACTGCGGATTGTGGGTGGTGGCGCCGATCAGCCGGATGTTACCGTTTTCGACGTCGGGGAGCAGCGCGTCCTGCTGGGCTTTGTTGAAGCGGTGGATTTCGTCGATGAACAAAATGGTGCGGCGGCCGTTGACTTCGCGGCGCTTGAGGGCGGTGGCGATTTCGCGGCGGATGTCGGCCACGCTTGAGGTGACCCCGGAGAGCCTTACAAAAGCGGAATTGGTGGATTTGGCGATCAGCTCGGCCAAACTGGTTTTGCCGGTGCCGGGGGGGCCGGAGAGAATGATCGAACTGAAGCGGTCGGCTTCGATGGCGCGCCGGAGCAGCATTTTTTCGCCGAGCAAATGGCGCTGGCCGACATATTCGTCGATGGTCCGGGGGCGAAGGCGGGCAGCGAGCGGCATCGCCGCCGTCGCGGCGGCAGCCGCGGCGAGGACGCCGCCGGAAACCGGCTCATCATCGGCTGTGAATAGATCGGCGGCCATGATTCGTCTCCCCAACATCGCTTGAGACGGCAGCAGCGCCTTCCGGAATCGAATACGCGCGCGGGTACGCACTGTCGGCCGCATTGCGGCGGCGGGATTCGCGTACGGTGGTATTCTCAATCCGTGAGGAAAAAAGTATCATCTTGCGCCGTCTCCGACCGTTTTTCACGGTCTTCCCCTTGATCTTTATGTAAAAATGCAGAATGCACTGTTATAACAATAGCACACAAATTGAATAGTAAAAGGGTTCAGAACGCCTTTTTTGTTATTTTTTTGAGTGTTTTTCCGGATCAAAATCGGCCGACTTTTTTCGCTTTGCCACTTGCGGATTGAAAAAAGCTCTGGTATATTGTCTCTAAGACAATTTTAAGTACCTTTAAAAAGGAGTTTGAAAATGAAAATTACCGTCAGCCCGAAGATCCGTCCGGAGCTTGATCCGGAATTCCTGCCCGCGGTTTTGTGGAATAAAGAGTACCGCAAATTGGTGGCCGCGTCGCCGGCCAAAGTGGAAATCACCATCGCATTGTACCGCCCCAACGGCACCGTTTCGACGCTCGAAACCGCGATCCTGCCGCATGACGGCGCCAATAAAGAGTTGAACGTCAAGTACGTCGAGCGGCTGATCAAGTTCCTGCTCTGGATGAAGGGCGGTTACAAGGTGGCGATCGCGGGCTGCGAACTGCTGGCGAAGGATATTGCGGCGATTTATTCGGCGACCGGGGCGCGGGCGTTTGACTTCGACATTATGGGCGACCGGATTTACGGCCGGCCTTTTGAAGTGGTGGCGTTGTCCAAGGCGGATGCGCCGGAATCGCATGAAATTTCGATGAAGCTCGGCGGTCACATGGACGGCTGCCGGATCGGCTTCGACCTCGGCGGTTCCGACCGCAAGTGTTCGGCGGTGGTCAACGGTGAAGTGGTGCACACCGAGGAAGTGGTGTGGGATCCCTATTTCCAGAAGGATCCGGAATATCATCGCGCCGGGATTCTCGACTCGCTCAAGCGGGCGGCGGCGAAGATGCCGCGGGTGGATGCCATCGGCGGCAGTGCGGCGGGAGTTTACGTGGACAACCAGCCCCGGATCGCCTCGCTCTTCCGCGGGGTTTCCAAGGAAGATTTCAAGAAGCACGTGGTCACCATGTTCGACGAAATCCAGAAGCTTTACGGGGTGCCGATGATCGTCGCCAATGACGGCGAAGTGACGGCGCTGGCGGGGGCGATGGCGATGGACGCGAACGGCGTGGTGGGTATTTCGATGGGCACCAGTGTGGCCGGCGGCTATGTCAATTTGAACGGCAACATCACCGACTGGCTGAATGAGCTGGCGTTTGTGCCGGTGGATTACCGGGATGACGCGCCGGCGGACGAGTGGTCGGGGGACATCGGCTGCGGGGTGCAGTATTTCTGTCAGCAGGGGGTGGCGCGGTTGGCCAAGGCGGCGAATCTCGGGTTCCCGGCGGACATGCCGTTTCCGAAGCAGTTGGAAGCGGTGCAGCAGCTGATGAAGGAAAAGGATTCGCGGGCGGCGGCGATTTACCGGACGATCGGGGTTTGTTTCGGGTATGCGATTGCGCATTTCGCGGAATTTTACCAGATCCGGAATCTGTTGATTCTGGGCCGGGTGTCGTCGGGCGAAGGCGGCGAAGTGATTATGGCAGAGGCGCGCCGGGTGTTGGATGTGGAGTTTCCGGCGTTGTCGAAGGAGATTACCTTCCGGGTGCCGGACGAGAAGTTCAAGCGCCATGGACAGGCGGTGGTCGCCGCGAGCCTCCCCGAGATCAAAAAATAA
>CAZRFG010000441.1:0-2596 GCA_964599205.1 uncultured Victivallaceae bacterium | reverse complement strand
TCACCTCACGCTCCACAAGAGGGCTCCGCGCCCTCTTGACTCCGCGCAAGGGCACGGCCCTTGACCGGGGTACTAAATTACTTTGGCAATTTGTATCAGCACACTTTACGCAGTATATTATAAACGGTGATTATCAAACCGGAGGTTGTTCACTATGGATAAGAATATCGGAACCGTGCTCGAAGGTTCGCTCGATGCGAAGGGTATCAAGTTTGCGGTCGTCTGCGGCCGCTTCAACGAATTTTTCGTCAGCAAACTGCTGAGCGGCGCGGTCGATACCATCGTCCGTCACGGCGGCTCGGCCAAAAACATCACCGCCGCCTGGGTGCCGGGCTCCTACGAAATCCCCTTCGCCGTCCGCAAACTCCTCCAGACCGGCAAATACGACGCGGTCATCGCCCTCGGCGTGGTCATCCAGGGCGCCACCCCCCACGCCGGCTATATCAACTCCGAAGTCGCCAAAGCGCTGGCCCAGCTCGGCATGGAATTCGGCACCCCGGTCACCTACGGCATGATCACCGCCGACAATATCGAGCAGGCGATCGAGCGCAGCGGCACCAAAGCCGGCAACAAAGGCGTCGACGCCGCCGTGGCCGCGATCGAAATGGTGAATCTTACCCGGAACATCGGCTGACCACAATGGATTTTGACAACGACCAGACCGAGAGTAAACTGCACGCCAAACGGCTCGGCCGCGAACTTGCGATGCAGTTTCTCTTTCAGTGCGAAATGAACGGCGTGACCCCCGAAATGGGAGTTTGGCAGGAGTTTTTTGAGGAAATGAAAGCCGAACACGGCTTGCGCGACAACCGCTACGCCCGCAAAGGCCGCGAGTACGCCGAGTTCCTCTTTACCAACATCGTGATCCATCAGGACGAGATCGACGGCACCATCCGGACGCGTTCGGAAAATTGGGAGTTCGACCGGCTGTCGCTGGTCGACCGCAATCTGATGCGGATCGCGGTCTGCGAAATGCTCTACGACGACTCGGTGCCGCCGGTGGTCAGCATCAACGAAGCGGTGGAAATCGCGATGGACTACAGCGGCGACAAATCCGGCGCTTTCATCAACGGCGTGCTGAACGGGGTCAAGGACACCTTGGCCCGCCCGGCACGTGAAGGGCGCAAGGCCGGGAAAACCAAATGAGCTCGATTTTTTCGATCTTCAAAAAGGGCCTTGAGAAGACCGCCGTCCGGGTCGGCCGGGCCCTCGGCAGTGTTTTCACCGGCGCCAAAAGCTGGGACGCTTCCAATTTTGACGAACTCGAAGCGATGCTGATCGGGGCCGACTTCGGCGTCGCCGCCTCGACCCGGATCGTCGGCGACATCCGCGACCGCTACGAACGCGGCAAGATTGCCACCAGCGCCGAAATTTATCAGGTCGCGGCGGAGACGGTGCGCACCATTCTCTCGCAGCACCAGCGCCCGATCGCCTACGCCGAAGCCGGCAAGCCGACGGTAATACTGATGGTCGGGGTCAACGGCAGCGGCAAAACCACCTCGATCGGCAAGCTCGCCGCCCACTACAAAAGCGAAGGCAAACGAGTGATGCTGGCGGCCTGCGACACCTTTCGCGCCGCCGCGGTGGAGCAGCTCCAGCTCTGGGGCGAACGCACCGGCGTGCCGGTGGTGGCGGCGAAACACGGAGCGGACCCGGCCAGCGTCGCCTTTGACGCGGTGCAGTCGAGCCTGGCCCGCAACATCGACATCCTCCTGATTGACACCGCCGGCCGGCAGCATACCCAGAAGGGGCTGATGGACGAACTCGCCAAAATCCGCCGCTCGGTGGACAAGGTTTATCCGGGGGCTCCCCACGAAGTGTGGCTGACCGTCGATGCATCGCTCGGCGGCAACGTGATTTTTCAGGCCCGCGAATTCTCCAAGTGCACCGGGGTGACCGGGCTGGTTTTGACCAAGCTCGACGGCACCGGCAAGGGGGGGATGGTGGTGGCTTTGCATCAGGAATTTGAATTGCCGACTTTTTTCGTCGGACTCGGCGAGCAGATCGGCGATCTGCAGCCGTTCAGTCCGGAGTTTTATGCCGACGCCTTGTTCCGGCAGGAGCCGGACCAGAACTGATTTGAGGTGCTTTGATGGCCAATGACGCCAAATACATGCTTCGCGCCCTGGAGCTGGCCAAGCTGGCCTGGGGCCGGACCGCGCCGAACCCGATGGTGGGGGCGGTGATCGTCCGCAACGGCAAGATCATCGGCGAAGGCTATCACCACGCCGCCGGCCAGCCCCACGCCGAACCCAATGCGATCCGCGACGCGCTGGAGCACGGGCGCAAGCTCGACGGGGCGACGCTCTACGTCAATCTCGAACCGTGCTCGACGTACGGCCGGATGCCGCCGTGCACCCGATCGATTCTGCAGACTCCGATCAAACATGTGGTGATCGGCTCGCTCGACCCCAATCCGGCCCATGCCGGGCGCGGCGCGGCGATTTTGCGCGAAGCCGGGGTCAAGGTCAAGACCGGAGTGGAGCTCGCCGCCTGCGAGGAGTTGAATCAACCTTTTTTCAAATGGATCACCACCGGAAAACCCTTTGTCATGCTCAAAATGGCGATGACGCTGGACGGCCGGATCGCCACCGCG
>CAZRFG010000440.1:0-2619 GCA_964599205.1 uncultured Victivallaceae bacterium | reverse complement strand
CTGGGAGTATGCCGCGCCCGGCGCGGCGGCGGCGATCGCCTATTTGCGAAGCGAGCCCGAAGCGGTGCAGAACGCGCCGGTGATCTGGAAAACGCGTTCGAAATTCGTCCGCCGGGTCAAACTCCCGGACGAGCTCGGCGGCTTTGAGGTCGCCTACAAATGCTACGCCAATCGCCGTCCGCGCCGCTATCTTCTGCGGCGTTCGCCGCAAGGGCGCGAGGCGGCGAATTTCCTCGGGCTTTCGGCGCTGGGGCTGCCGCTGGTCGAGCTGCTGGGGGCGGGGGAGACCCGGACGCTGTTCAAGCTCGGCAAAGGCTACATCATCACCCGCTACGCCGGGGATTTTGTTTCCGGCGCGGGATTCCTCCCCGGCGGCGAAGACCGCTCAAAGGTGGAACTTCGCACCGCCTATGCCCGCCAGGTGCTGCGTTTCCTCGCCGTCGCCCACCGAGCGGGGTTCCTCCACCTCGGGGCGCGCTTGCAGAACTTTTTGTGGCGGCAGCGGGATCGCGAAGTGGAAATTCTTGGCCTCGACTTTGCCTCCAGCCATTTCCTCCCCTGCCGGCTGCCCGGCTTTCTGGCCGAGCTCGACCTGAAGCACTTTTTCCGCGACCTTGCACCGGACCCGGCGGAGGAAAAAATGCTGCGCGACTATTATTATTCAATAAAGGGGTGAAGAGGTGAAAAAAGAACTTCGCTGGGGCCTTCTCGGCTGTGGCCGGATCGCCGGGGTTTTCGTACGCGCCTCTCGCCATTGTCCCGACAGCCGGATCGTCGCGGTCGGCGGACGCGATCCCGCACGCACCCGTGAATTCGCTGCCGCTAACTGGATCGACCGTTTTGGCGATTATGCTCAGGTTCTCGCCGATCCCGAGGTCGACGCGGTCTACATTTGCATGATTCACCACGAGCACGCCGAATGGGCGCTTCGCGCCCTCGACGCGGGCAAGGCGGTGCTGTGTGAAAAGCCGGCCGCGCTCAACGCTGATTCGATGAGCGAGGTGGTCGCGGCGGCAATGACGCGAAAGCTGCTTTTTCAGGAAGCGTTCATGTACCGTTTTCACCCCCAGACCGCGGCGCTGCTGGCGTTGCTCGCGGAGCAGCCGATCGGGGAGATCCGGCATGTGGAGGCGTCCTTCGGCCGTTATTCTCCCTTTAATCCCGATTCCCGGCTTTTCCGCGCGGACTGGGCGGGCGGGGTGATTTACGACGTCGGCGTCTATCCGGTGAGTTTCGCAAGTTTAATCGCGGGCGGCGTCGAGCCGGTGACGGTCGCGGGCCACCGGGTGATCCGGCACGGCGTCGATGTCCATGCGGCGGCGGTGCTGGGCTTTGAGTCCGGGTTGACCGCGGAAATTGCCTGTTCGTGCGACTGCGATCTTGCCGGCAACGCGGTGATCCGGGGTTCGGCGGGAACTATTGAACTCCCCCGTCCCTGGGTGATGTCGCGCGGCGAGCCCGAGCCGGGTTTGATCATCCTGCGGCGCGGCGGCAAAGAAGAGCGGCGCGAAATTCCCTCCTCCTTCAACTCCTTCAGCAGTGAACAGCTCGCCTTCGCCGAAGGCTGGCGGCGCGGCCTGACCCGCCTCGAAGCCCCTGCGGTGACGCCGCAGGAAAGCTGCGGCATCATCCGCACCGTCAAATGCTGGCACGACTGCTGAGGCGTCAGCGCATTTCGACCACTAATTTCTCGGCATTGAGTTTGCAGCGCACGTTGAGCGGGACGAGCTTGAGCGAGGGATCGCTGTCGGTGACGAAAACGCCCTCGACCAGCACCGTGTCGTCTTCTTTGGGCTCGACTTTGAGCTTCGCCCCGAAGCCGTCGATGATATCGACCGGATCGTCTTCCTGGTACAAGGTCAGGCGCGGACCGGTGCCGTAGGGCTTCTCGACCTTCATTTTGTGCCACTTGCCGGGTTTGACGCCGGGGATGTTGAAGGTGATTTCATTTTTGAGGGTGGGTGAATCCAGCTGCTGCTTGACCGCCACCAGATACGTGCCGTTGCTTTCCGGCGTTACCAGTATGGTGTAGGCAACGCGTTCATAAACCGGTTTCGGCTCGGCGGTGGCGGCGCAACCGCCGGAAAGCATTATCGCGACGGCGGCCAGAAAACTCAAAAGAGCGGTTCTTTTCATTTCTTTGCCTCTTCAACATGTTTATGGTTTTGACGCAACGTCAGAATCACAATTTCCGGCGGACAGAACAGACGGGCGCGGATGATCGAGGTGCCGAGACCATAGCTGATCAGCAGCTTTCGTCCGTCCTGCTGATAAAATTTTCCCTCGTATTTGCGACCGTACGGCGACGGAATCACCAGTGCTCCGATTCCCGGCAGCCGGATTTGGCCGCCGTGATAGTGGCCCGATATCATCAGCTCGTACGGCAGCTTCAGCTCCTCAAAATAATCCGGCGAATGCGACAGCACGATCGCCGGTTGATCCACCGGCGGCAAATGGTCCAGCCGCAGCGTCTGATGCCGGGTCATCCGGTCCGGCAAGCCGATCAGGTTGACCGTCCGTCCGTCGAGTTCGAGCTTGGCGGTTTCGTTCTCCAGCACTTTGATGCCGACATTCTCCAGCGCCAGGGCGACCGCCGCGCCATCGTACCAGTGGTCATGG
>CAZRFG010000439.1:0-2622 GCA_964599205.1 uncultured Victivallaceae bacterium | reverse complement strand
GTCTCGACTTCAATCCCAGCTACTTCGCCCATCCGCTGGCCAAAGACGGCTTCACCTTGTCCAGTCCGGACGCCAAAATCCGGCACTTCTGGATCGAGCACGGCATCGCCTGCCGCAAGATCGCCGAGGAGTTCGGCCGCCGTCTCGGCACCGCCTCGATCGTCAACTTCTGGATTCCCGACGGCTACAAGGATCTCCCGGCCGACCGCACCGCGCCGCGGGCGCGTTTGCTTGCTTCGCTCGATGAAATCTTCCAGGTTCCGATCGACCAGACCCTGAGCCGCGACGCGGTCGAGTGCAAGCTCTTCGGCATCGGTTCGGAGAGCTATGTCACCGGTTCCCATGAGTTCTACATGGGGTACGCCCTCAGCCGCGGCAAGATGCTCTGCCTCGACGCCGGCCACTTCCACCCGACTGAGGCGATCGCCGACAAGTTGAGTTCGATTCTGCTGTTCTCGCCTGAAGTTCTGCTCCACGTCAGCCGCGGGGTGCGCTGGGACAGCGACCATGTGGTGCTTTTCAACGACGAACTGCGGGCGATTGCCGAAGAGGTGGTGCGCTGCGGCGAAAACCGCATTCACATCGCGCTCGACTATTTCGACGCCAGCATCAACCGGATCGCCGCTTGGACGATCGGCATGCGGGCGACTCAAAAGGCGCTGCTGGCTGCGTTGCTCGAACCCTCGACGGATCTCTGCAAAGCGGAACTCGACGGCAATTATACCCGGCGTCTGGTGATGCTCGAAGAGAGCAAAACCCTGCCGCTTGGCGAAGTCTGGGATGAATACTGCCGCCGCCAGAACATCCCCGCCGGGGTCGAATGGCTGGACGCGGTGCTCAGCTACGAAAACGACGTTTTGAGCAAGCGTCGCTAATCCCGTCTATCGGGGTTCAAGCCGCAGCAGCGGCGTTTCGCCGTGAGCCGCCTGCCAATGGCCCGGCTTGCCAAAGAGAAGATAATAGTGTCCCGCCACCGGAGTGCCGACCAGCGCTCCGGCCGCGCCGGGGGCGCATAGAATCGCATATCGCATGCCGGGCTGCAAGCCGGTGGCCAGCGTCGCGGCATTGTCGTATCGCTTGAAAACCGGCTCGCCGGTTTGGGGGAGGGCGATGACGATGCTTTCGGCGTTGACCGGGAACTGCTGGACGCCCCACTCCCGGAAGAGCGGTATCGTCCAGTTGTCGATTTTGAGGTTCGGAAACGGCTGTTCCAAAACTTCCAGCCGGGGCCGGTCGCCGATCGAGCCCCCCGACATTTGCTTGAGATAGGCGGCGAGACTGGGTTCGGCCTCCGCCGAATCGCCCCGCAGCCGGAGCGGATTGACGGCTTTGCCGAGCAAACTCTCGCCAAGTGGAAACGGATAGTCGCTTCCGGTTCCGAGCAAATCCAGCACCGTGGGGGCGACGTCAAAGGTCTTGCCGGGCGTGTCGATCCGGCGCGGCTTCGAGCCGTCAAGGGCGAAGAAAATCAGTTTGCGGTCGGGGACTTTGCTCAACACCGGATAAAGGGTATTGCGTTTGGCCAGATGGTCGGTCATTGCCACCAGCACCGTATTGGGCCAGTCCGGCGTTTGCTTGAGCTCCGCAATGAAATTTCCCAAATGAAAATCCATCGCGTGGAGCGCGTTGAGGAGATTGCTGTCGGGATAGCGGGGATTCCGGTACTTGGGCCCGTCCGGCTCGGTGATGCCGTCGGGGTGGTGTCCGTCGACCGTCACCAAAGTCAGATTGAACGGAATCCCCGCCGCGGTCAAACGGCGGAAGCAATGCAGTCCGGCCTTGAACAGCACCCGGTCGCGCATGCCCCAGTCGGGATCGATCACCGGATTGTTTTCGCCCAGTTCCCGCCAGATCGCGGCGGTGCTGAAAACCTGATGATACCCCGCCTTGTTGAGCAGCACATTCATCCCGGCAAAAGCCGGATCGGTGCCGACCAGCAGCGCCTGGAAATAACCCGCATCGCGGAGAATTTCCGGAAACGACCGCAGCTGCCCGCCCAGGTTGACATCGAAGCCGTTGCAGCCGAAACTGGCCGGATTGCGTTCACCGACCAAGTGCAGATCGGTGAAAATCGAACCGGTCATCGAACTGTACATGCCGCCCAGCGTGAAGTTGGCGTTGCGGGCCTCGTGAATGTTGGTGAAAACGATCGCCTCCTCATTGATCAGGCGCTTGATATTGGGCAATAAGCCCGGAAACAAGGTTTCGTCGAGGTAGGCGGCCTCCATGCTCTCGAGATAAATCAGGATCAGGTTTTTGCCGCGCCCGGCGTGGTAACGCCGCTCCGGCTCCACTGCCTTGATGCCGAATTCGGCCAGCTGCCGCGCCGATACCGCGGTCGCAGCATTGGCGACATGAACCCGGCCGATCCAGCGGACGAGGGAGTGAAGCGAGGCGTCGCATCCGGCCAGCAGCAGCAGTCCGAGCCCGGCGGCGATCAGCCGGTTGCGGCGGCACTCCGGTTTGATTTTACTTAACTGCCACGCCAGCAGCGCCGATGCCGCCAGCAGCAGGGCCGCCGCTCCGGCCCCGAGCAGGCGATAGCCGCTCGCCCCGTGGCGCAGGGTGTCGAGATTGAAGTGGTAATAGAACTGAAAGCTGAAACTCTCGCCGGTGATCAGA
>CAZRFG010000438.1:1461-2623 GCA_964599205.1 uncultured Victivallaceae bacterium | reverse complement strand
GAAGGCGGCTTTGGCGGGGTCGTAGTGGAAGAGGCGGCCGCGGCCGATATGGAAGTACCAGGCGTGAAGCGAAAGGGTGCCGGCTTCGACCCGGCTGCGCACCCACGGGAAGGTCAGCAGATTCTCGATGCCCAGGAGCAGCGCGGCCTGTTCGCAGGCCCGGAGCTGCTGCCGCAACGGCAAGTGACCGAGCCGGGTGCGCACTTCTTCCCTGGCCGACGCCGCGATCGTCAGCCAGGTGCCGATGAACTCGGTCTGGTGGTAATTCTCCCGGCACATCAATTCCCGGATGCCCCCGCACTGGGAGTGGCCGAGGACGATGATGTTGTTGACCTGCAAAATTTTCACCGCGTACTCCAGCGCCGCGCTGACCCCGTGGTGCGAGGGATCGGGCTCGTACGGCGGCACCAGGCTCGCCACGTTGCGGATGACAAAAATATCACCCGGCTCGCTTCCCGTCAGCAGCGCCGGATCGACCCGCGAATCGGAACAGGCGATCACCAGTGTTTTCGGCGTCTGGCCGTCTTTCAAACGGCGGAAAAGTTCGGACTCTCCGCAGAAATAAGTTTCGCGGAATTTTTGATACCCGCCGATCATCCGGCTGATTTCGCTCCGGGCGATCCGTCCGGTCGGCGGGGTTTGCGGTTTGGCGGAAAGGTCGTCCTCGTTCACGTTCAGTTGAGCATCTCCAGCATGTACTGCATGATCCGGTCTTGGCAACCGGGCAGATTTTCGTGGCCGAAGTCGGGGTAGATCACCATATCCTTCGGCGCGGTGATTTTGTTGTAAGCCGCGAACTGGGTCGACGGCGGACAGACGGTGTCCATCATCCCGGTGAACATCAGCACCCGGCCGCGGATCCGCGGAGCCAGGAACTGGTTGTCGATATAGCCGAGATTGGTGAAAATCGCCTCTTCGCGCTGATGCAGCGGATCGTGCCAGCGGAAGAAATTCTTCAATTCCAGATACGCGTCTTTGGCAAGGTCCATTTCCCAGACCCGGCGGTAGTCGCAGAGGAACGGGAAAACCGGCGCGGCGCGGTTGATTCCCGGCACCAGCGAGGCGCAGGCGAGGGTCAGTCCGCCGCCCTGCGAGCCGCCGTAAACGCCGACCCGCTTGGGATCGACGCCGGGCATCGCCATCACCAGTCCGGTCAGTTCGG
>CAZRFG010000438.1:0-1426 GCA_964599205.1 uncultured Victivallaceae bacterium | reverse complement strand
AGATTCTCGGGGCAGTCGTCGAGGCCGCGGATGATGTGTCCGTTGAGGGTGGTGCCGCGAACCGGCGTGATGTCCTCGGATTTGCCGCCCTGACCGCGGCAGTCGAGCGAAGCGAGGGTAAAACCGGCGGCGACGTAGCCGAGCTTGTCGTACCAGTCGCCGGAGTTGCCGGAGTAGCCGTGGAACTGGACCACCGCCGGGCCTTTGCGGTCGGCGATCCGGCGCGGGCGCATCACTTTGGCGTAGACCCGGGCGCCGCCGACGCCGGTGAAATAGGCGTCAAAGCATTCGGCGAAATCGGTCTGAAAGGCGGCGGGGCGGAGTTCGAGCCGGGGGTCGACCTTGGCGAGCTCGGCCAGCGAGCGGTCCCAGAAAGCATCGAAATCGGCGGGTTTGGGATTGCGGCCCTGATACTTCTTGAGCTCGGCGAGCGGCATGTCGATCAGCATGGTGAACTCCTTCTCCTTATGCCTGATGTCATTTTCAATACTTTACATCCGATTTTACCGATTTTCAATTGTGTCCGGCTTGATTTTTGCGCATTCAGGCGGTAAATTGATGCTTGACGGATACAACCCAACCCCAAGGAGTATATCATGGTCAACTACAAGGATCTCGGTTTGGTCAACACCAAAGCGTTGTTTGCCAAAGCGATCAAGGGCGGCTACGCCATCCCGGCGTATAACTTCAACAATATGGAACAGCTCCAGGCGATCATCCAGGCCTGCGTCGAAACCGAATCCCCGCTGATTCTCCAGGTTTCGAAGGGTGCGCGCGACTATGCCAACCAGACTTTGCTGCGTTACATGGCGCAGGGCGCGGTGGAATACGCCAAGGAAATCAACAACGGCAAGCTGATCCCGATCGTCCTTCACCTCGACCATGGTCCGGACTTCGAAACCTGCAAGAGCTGCATCGACTTCGGTTTCAGCTCGGTGATGATCGACGGTTCGCACCTTTCCTACGAAGAAAACATCGCGTTGACCAAAAAAGTGGTTGAATACGCCCATGCCCACGACGTCACCGTCGAAGGCGAGCTCGGCGTGCTGGCCGGGGTTGAAGACGATGTCAAGGCCGAGCATCACACCTACACCCAGCCGGACGAAGTGATCGACTTCGTCAAGCGCACCGGGGTGGACAGTCTGGCGATTGCGATCGGTACTTCGCATGGCGCGTTCAAGTTCAAGCCGGGCGACGATCCCAAGATCCGTCTCGACATTCTCGCCGAGATTGAAAAGCGCATTCCGGGTTTCCCGATCGTGCTGCACGGTTCCTCGAGCGTTCCGCCGGAACTGGTCAAGATCATCAACGAGAACGGCGGCAAGCTGAAAGACGCGATCGGCATCGGCGAAGACCAGCTTCGCGCCGCGTCCAAGTCGGCGGTCTGCAAGATCAACATCGACTCCGACGGCCGTCTGGCGATGAC
>CAZRFG010000437.1:0-2654 GCA_964599205.1 uncultured Victivallaceae bacterium | reverse complement strand
GCGGCGGGCGACCAGCGCGGAACGATTTGCTTCTATCTCCTCGACGCGGTGCTGTGGTTCAACCCCTTCTACTTCACGCTCCGCCGCCGTCTGCTCCGCCTTTGGGAAAGCATCTGCGATGAAACCGTGATTGCTCGCTGCGGCAATGACGCGGCTTTGAAGAAAAGTTACGCCCGTTTGGTGGCCTCGCTCTCGATCGGCGAAAGCGCCGTTCCAGGCGCGGCCCTCAGCGGCACCGCCCGGGAAATCAAAAATCGCATGGAGGGAATCATGAAGTCAGGATCGCGAAACCAAAACCTTGTTCTTACCGTCGCCCTGCTGCTGTTCGGACTCGGCGCGGCTTTGGTATTGCCGGGATGTGAAACGAAAACGGCGAAAATTGAGATGCCGGTATTCACTCCGCCCGCTGACATGGCGCGGGATGATATTAATTGGCTGAAACTCTCTCCTAAAATCAATCAACTGGTCAAAGAGCGGAAATATGAAGAAGCGCTCGCGATTTATGTCTGGTATTTTAACAATGTGTCGAAAGTTCTTCCCAGCAATGCCGGAGTCAAATTCTCTTTCACGTTGATGGCATGGAAGGAATTGGGAGAAAAATATCCGAGGGCACTGGATGTTTTGCGGCAGATTCGCGAAGAACGGGCCGAGTTTCTTCGCTCGGGAAAAGCTCAGTTGACATACTCCGGTCGCGACTGGGAAGCGAATCCACCGGTAAATGAAGAGGAGAAAGACCTCAGATATATTGATGGCTTCGGAGATACCTGGCAATTCAGTGATGTAATGGGAATCGACCGGTTATTTGGCGAAAAGAAAAAAACCTATCTGTTGTTTCTGGAAATCGAACGGGTTCAGCCGGAAATGGCGAAAAAAGTCTGGTACTATGCCGAAGAACCTGTGGTGGAGGCTGGCGATCTCCGGCTTGCGCTCAAATATACGCCGGATTTCAGAATCCGATGGGATCAGGCAATGTGGCGGATTAAAGACTATCAAAAATTAGAGCCCAAAGACATGAATTTTGTATTGCGCTACGGATTTCTTGACGCTGAACGGGCGCTGAAGATTTTCCGCTTGGGAACTACTCCGGAAGAGATCGAATTTACCAGGCAGTGTGAAATTGAGTTGGCCGCAAAACGAAAAGCAGTTGCAGAAGCCGCCAAATCCGGTGGTGCAAGCGAGAAAAAACCGTAAAAACACACACTCGAATTTCAATCACTTCAATTCGGGCCCGCATCGACCATGCGGGCTTTTTTATTCCGGCTTGAGCTGAAAGCCGAAAATATTTCGATTATTTTTCGTTCCCGGCTTGTTTTTTGAATGCAACTTGATTATAATTAAATGAAAAATTTCAATCAATTTCATTCACTTGAGACAACAAGGGGACGCGATGACCAAATATCAGCATGTCTATATTGAACTGGCCCGACAACTGGAGGCCAAGATTCTTGGCGGGCATCTGCGCACCGGCGAGAAACTGCCGACCCAGCGCGGGCTCGCCGCCGCTTACAATGTCAAAGAAAACGTCGCTCAGCGTGCGCTCAATGTGCTCAAAGAAAAGGGCCTCGTCGAAGCCCGCCGGGGGGCCGGGCTCTATGTCAGCGACCGCCGCAGCGCGGGCGAAAAAATCCTCAATTTCGCGGTTTTTCAGCACACCGAGCGGGTGCCGGAGATGATTCCGTACTGCTCGATGGCGCTGCGCGGCATCCAGCGCTGCGCCGATCAAAAAGGAGTTGAGCTGACCATGCACTACGGCATTATGCTCGATAATTCGGAACAGCGGCTGGAGCAACTCCTCAAGCGGCACGAGGGAACCAGCGATGCGATCATCCTCCTCGGCACCTTCAATCCGGGCTGGCGCGAGTGGCCCTGCCACATCCCGATCGTCGGGGTTTCGATCCACGACAGTTGTCACGGCCAGATTTCGACCATTTCGCTCGACCCCTTTGACGCCGCGGTGCTGGCCGCCGAGTACTTCAAACGTCAAAAAATCCGCCACGTCCGCCTTTTCGGCCTCGAAGTCGGCGAGCAGATGCTGCGGATCGAGGCCTTTCGCAGCATCTGGGACGGCGAATGCACGGTGCTGGTGCGCAAATCCCTCCAGCCGCTGACCGAGCCTGAATTCGTCTATCAATACCCCGAAACCGACGGGCTCTGGTTCGGCAACGGCACGCTGGCGGAGTGGCATGCCAAATTCTTCCGCCGCCAATACGGCCGCATTCTCGCCGACTCCCGCGCGGCGGTCGCGCTCGACGGCAAAGTGCTGGTCAATCCCCTGACCTTCGAGCCGATGAATACGATCAGTCCGGACTGGGAGCTCGCCGGAGTGCGCGCCTTTGAGGAAGCGATCCGCCGGATCGAGTTTCCCGGCGGCGGCACCATCCGCCAGTATCTCGGCGTCCGCTTCGAACCGGCCCGGCCGCCAACCGAAATACCTTCCCGTTAGCCGGGAAGTTTTCAATACTCTTCAAAGCACATAACCGGCTTCCGGAATCACTTCGGATGCCCGGTCCGACCTCCCGTCGCGATCCGCAATACTCTTGTGGCATGGATATTCTTGTCTAAAAAAAGGAGACCCCGGCATGAAACGACATTCTTTCACCCTGATCGAGCTTCTGGTGGTAATTGCCATCATCGCCATTCTGGCGGCGATGCTG
>CAZRFG010000436.1:0-2659 GCA_964599205.1 uncultured Victivallaceae bacterium | reverse complement strand
CGCAAGAGGGCTCCGCGCCCTCTTGACTCTGCGCAAGGGCGCGGCCCTTGACCGAGGTACGTTGGACGTCGTTTCTGGCCACCCGCGACAGCGGAGCGGTGAGAGGCAGAGGCGCAGTGCGCCCGCCCGGGGTGGGAACGGCGAGGGTCCACCTCGCACACCGCAAGAGGGCTGCGCGCCCTCTTGACTCTGCGCAAGGGCGCGGCCCTTGACCATATAACAAACAGGAAAGCACACCACTATGTGGCACAATCGATACCGCAACATCGCCGTCGTCGCCCCCGCCGGGCCGTCGCCGCGTGAAAAAGTCGAAGCCGGCGTCCGCTGTCTCGAAGCCCACGGCAAACACGTCCGGGTGATGCCCCACGTCTTCGCCGGAGCTTCACGACCCTACCTCGCCGCCGAGGCCCGCGCCCGCGCCGCCGACCTGACCGACGCCTGGCTCGATCCCGCCACCGACCTCATTCTCGTTGTCCGCGGCGGCTTCGGTTCGGCCCACATCCTGCCGCTCCTCGATTGGGAAAAACTCCGCACCCGCAAAATCCCGGTGGTCGGCTACAGCGACATTACCGCCCTCCATTTCGCCATGCTCCGGCAGCGCGCCGGAATCGCCGTCGCCGCCCCGATGACCGCCAAACTTCCCGAAGCGATGGCCGACGCCTATACCGCGCAAGAAATGGACGCCGCTTTTGCCCGGAGCCGGTCGCGAACACTGACGATGCCGGCGAACCGCCAACTCCGGATGCTCCGCCCGGGGTATGTGCGGGCCAAAGTGATCGCCGCCAACCTCGCGGTGGCGGCGACTTTGTGCGGCACGCCGTATCTGCCCCGTACCCGCGGCCGCTTGGTGATCCTGGAGGACTTGAACGAAGCGCCGTACAAGGTGGACCGCTATTTGACCCAGCTTGCCCAGAGCGACTTTTTTGCGGGGTGCGCCGGGATTGCCTTTGGTTCGTTTCTCGACTGCGGCGAGGCCGCGGAGCTGGAGCCGGTGCTGCGGCAGGCGCTCGACTGGACGGCGGGGCCGGTGGCGACCGGGTTTCCATTCGGACACGATTTTCCGATGATGTCGCTCAACTTTGAACAGTTTCTGGAATTGGGAGGACGGGTATGACGATGGATTGGGCGTTTGTCGTTTCGACGGCGATCATGCTGCTGATGGTGCTGGACCCGTTGGGGAATCTGGTGTTTTTCATTCAGCAGCTGCGGCGCTACGATGCGAAGCAATATGTCTGGATTGTGTTCCGCGAATCGCTGATCGCGCTGGGGGTGCTGTTGATTTTTCTTCTGTTCGGCGGGGATTTGCTGAGGTGGATTCAGGTGTCGCCGGTGTCGCTGGAGATCACCGGGGGGCTGGTGTTGTTTATTATTGCCTTGAAGATGATTTTCGGCTGGTCGATGATGTCGGATGAGCTGATGGAGAAGGAGCCGTTTATCGTGCCGTTGGCGGTGCCGATGATTGCGGGGCCGTCGACGATGGCGGTGACGATTCTGTTGCGGTCGCCGGGGACGGGGGGAAATTTGGCGGCGACGGGGTTGGCGTTGTTGCTGGCGTGGGGGGTGTCGATGGGGATATTGATGTGCGGTCGGTGGCTGAAGCAGTTGCTGGGCGAAAAGGTGCTGGATGCGCTGGAGGCGTTGATGGGGCTGCTGCTGACGGCGATTGCGGTGGAGATGCTGGTTCGCGGCATCCGCACCGCCCTGCGTGCTTAAAAAAATAAAAAAGCGCGAAGCGCCCTAAAAAAAAGCAAGCGCAGCTTGCGTCCGCCCCCCGTCGTACGGGGGCGTGGTCCAGCGGCGAAACGCTGGTCGCTCGCAAAAAAGCGAGCGAAGCTAAGCGAAGCGCTCCCCCATTCGCGGGCGGAGCCCGCTCTCCTCTGCGGGAGCGAAACAAGCGGCGAAAGAGCAACGCGAATTGCGCCGCGCGATTGAGTGAAGCAGTCCCGGAATGAAACCTGAAGGAAAAAAAACGATGAAATTACTGTCAAACGTTCTTGCCATACTGTCTGTCTTGGCCATCCTCGCCGGTTGCGCGAGTGTGAACCGCCCCTCGACCGGCGAGGATAACTGGCGGCTGGTGTGGTCGGACGAATTCAATTACGAAGGCGCGCCCGATCCCGGCAAATGGACGTATGAGCGCGGCTTCGTCCGCAACGACGAAATGCAATACTACACCAAAAACCGGCAGAATGTGCGGGTCTACAACGGCTGTCTGCTGATCGAGGCGGTGGAGGAAAAAGTCAACAATGAACGCCACGTGCCGGGCTCGACCAAACCCCACGAAGCGGCGCGCGCCACCGTCACCTCGGCCAGTGTGATGACCAAAAATCGCGCCGACTGGCGCTATGGCCGGATTGAAGTCCGGGCGAAAATCCCGACCGGCAAAGGCACCTGGCCGGCGATCTGGATGCTTGGCGCCGACGGCAAATGGCCCGCCGCCGGTGAGATCGATATTATGGAAAACGTCGGCAAACAGCCGGATGATATCCATGCCAATGCCCATTACCTCGATCCGGCCCAAAAGCGGCATGCCCACCGCGGCGGCAGTCTGAAGGCGGACAAGCCCTGGGAGGATTTCCACATTTATGCGATCGAGTGGGATGACAAAAAGATCGATTTCTTCTACGACGACGAGAAGTATCACACCTTTGACCTCGCC
>CAZRFG010000435.1:0-2660 GCA_964599205.1 uncultured Victivallaceae bacterium | reverse complement strand
GCGCAACCGCTACTGGGGGACGCCGCTGCCGATCTGGCGCAACGACGAGGGCGAAATCCTCTGTGTCGGCAGCGTCGCCGAGCTGGAAAAGCTCACCGGACACAAGGTTGACGACCTTCACAAGCACTTCGTCGACGAACTTGAAATTCCGTCGCCGACCGGCAAGTCGCCCCTCAAGCGGGTACCGGAAGTGCTCGACTGCTGGTTTGAGTCGGGCTCGATGCCCTATGCCCAGCGCCATTATCCGTTTGAGAACAAAGAGCTTTTTGAATCGACCTATCCGGCCGACTTCATCGCCGAAGGGCTCGACCAGACCCGCGGCTGGTTCTACACGCTGGTGGTGCTGGGGGCGGCGCTGTTCGACAGCGAGCCCTTCAAGAACGTGATCGTCAACGGGCTGGTGCTGGCCGAGGACGGCCAGAAGATGTCCAAGCGCAAGAAGAACTACCCCGACCCGATGGACGTGGTAAAAACCTACGGCGCCGACGCCGTCCGGCTCTTCATGCTGGGCTCGCAGGTGGTGCGCGCCGAGGATTTGAAGTTCTCCGAAAACGGGGTCAAGGAAATCCTCCGCAGCGTGATGATCCCGATGTGGAATTCATTGAGCTTCTTCGTCACCTACGCCAACGTCGACGGTTTCACCCCGCTCGACGACAAGGCGCCGGCGGCTCCCGCCAATCCGCTCGACCGCTGGATCCTCTCCTCGCTCGCCCAGATGGTCGGCGAAGTCCGCGAGGAGCTTGACAACTACAATCTCCAGAAGGCCGCCAACCGCTTCTCGAAGTTCGTCGACGACCTCACCAACTGGTATATCCGCTTGAGCCGCCGCCGTTTCTGGAAAAGCCAGGACGACCGCGACAAACTCGAAGCCTATGCCACGCTCTATTACGTGCTGGTGACCTTCGCCAAAACCGCGGCTCCGTTCATCCCCTTCGCCACCGAAAAGATGTACCAGGTGCTCCGGCTGCCGTCGATGGCGGAGTCGGTTCACTTGTGCGACTTCCCGGAACCGGAGAGTGTGCGCGACCTCGCGCTGGAGCGCCAGATGGAGCTCGCCATGAACGTGGTTTCGCTCGGGCGCTTCCTCCGCAAGCAGCACAATCTCAAGGTCCGCCAGCCGCTTGCCCGGGTGGTGGTGGTCGCGCCCGACGCTGAAGCCGCCGGACTCCTCGCCGAAGCCGGCTGGATCATCCGCGACGAGCTCAACGTCAAGACGCTTGAACTGAGCGAGGACGAGGAGTCGCTGGTGCGCCGCAGCGCCAAAGCCAACTTTAAAGCGCTGGGCAGCCGCCTCGGCAAGAATATGAAGGAGGCGGCCGCCCTGATCGCCGCCTTTGACTCCGCCGAAATCGGCGCGATTCTCAAGGGTTCGCCGCGGACCATCCGGCTTGCCGACGGTTCGACGGCGGAGATCGGCGAGGCCGATCTCCTGATCCAGCGCGAGGAAAAGGACAATATGGCGGTCGCCACCGGCGGCGGGGTGACGGTGGCGCTGGAAACCGCGCTGACCGACGATCTCGTCGACGAAGGCTTCGCCCGCGAATTCGTGAGCAAAGTCCAGAATATGCGCAAGCTCGAAAACTTCGAAGTCGCCGACCGGATCAAGGTCGGTTACCGCGTCCCCGAAGCGATGCGCCGGGCGATGACCGAGTATCGAAACTATATCGCCGACGAGGTGCTGGCAGTCGAATTGAGCGAAGCCGACCTCGGCGACGAGGCCAAAATCGACATCAACGACGTCGAGTGCTTCGTTCGCATCGCCAAAGTGTGAGCAAGGTCGCCGCCCTGCTGAAAGGAGTTCGTCAATGAGACAGTTTCAGACTCCGGAGCGGACCGTTTTTCAGGTCGGCGACGTCATCACATTCAAACTCGAAGCCCCCGGCGC
Source organism: uncultured Victivallaceae bacterium (assembly GCA_964599205.1). GTDB lineage: Bacteria > Verrucomicrobiota > Lentisphaeria > Victivallales > Victivallaceae > JAVBUI01. Next base: position 775 of record CAZRFG010000435.1, on the reverse strand, counting down.
GCCCGCCGGCAAGGGGTACGTCCGCACCAACATCGGCCGCGCCGCGGTGCGGCGGCGCGAACTCATCCGCCACACCGAGGAGGGGCATCTCCTCGACGGGCTCTCCTGGCGCGATCTTGAGATGAAAAATGTCGCGCCCGGCGTCTTTGAACTCACCATTTCGCTGGTCGAGGTCGGCGCGTTTGAGGCCAAGTGTTTCTTCCGCGAGGACGGCCAGGAGAAAATCCGCTGGCCCGAGGGCGGCAACTTCCGGATCAAGGTCGAATGCGCCGTCAATGTCGGGGGCAATACCATGTACTGCGCCTTTGTCCGCCAGTTCCGCGGCGAGAAGCCGCCCGAGCCCGGCGAAAAAGCGGCGGTCGAATTGCTCGACCGCGCCGAGTATGTGGTGATCCCGCCCTCCGGCACCTTTCGCGCGCTGATCCGGCGGCTCGACCTTATTTTCGACACCCTCGGCTGCCGCATCCTCCAGCTTTTGCCGATTCACCCCACCCCGACCAGTTACGGGCGGATGGGGCGCTTCGGGAGTCCCTTTGCCTCGCTCGATTACTTTGCGGTCGATCCGGCGCTGGCCGAATTCGACAAGCACGCCACCGTGCTCGAGCAGTTCGAGGAGCTGATCGACGCCGTCCACCGCCGCCGCGGGCGGATTTTCCTCGACATCCCGGTCAACCATACCGGATGGGGGGCAAAACTCCAAAACGACCACCCCGAGTACTTCGTCCGCGACGCCGGCGGCCGCTTCGAGAGGCCCGGCGCGGGGCGCACCGTCTGG
>CAZRFG010000434.1:0-2664 GCA_964599205.1 uncultured Victivallaceae bacterium | reverse complement strand
CAGCGGGAAACGAATCGAAATCGTCGTCCCGCAATCCGGCTTCGAATCCACCCCGAACTCCGCCCCGTGCTCCCGGCACACCCGCTCGATAATCATCATCCCCAAACCGTTCCCGTCCGGCTTGGTCGTCTTGAACGGCGTAAACAAATCCCCCAGTTGCTGCGCCGTGATCCCCTTGCCGCTGTCGGTAAATTCCAGCACCAGCTCCTCACTGTCCGCATGCGCCGAAATCCGCATCGATCCCCCCGCCTGCATCGCTTGCAGCGCATTTTTGAGGATGTTGAAAAAAGCCTGCTTCAACTGCTTCGGATCCCCGCTGATCTTCGGCAGCTCGTCGGCGAATTCACATTCGATCCGCACCTCGCGCCCCTCAAACTCCTGGTGCATAAAGGCCAGAGTCTCCAGCACCAGCTCCCGGATGTCGACCGGCTCGAACTTGGGATGCCCCGGCCGGATCGCCGACAGAAAACCGGTGATCAGATTGTCCAGCCGCTCCACTTCATGCTTGCAGTCGCGAATCATCTCCGTTTTTTCCTCCGGATCGAGCGAGTCAGCGCGCTCCAGCAGCTGAAGATTCAAATAAAGACTGTTGAGCGGATTGCCGATCTCATGGGCGACCGAGCCCGCCAGCATCGAAACAGCCTGCGCGGTCTGCTGGTCAAGCGCTTCCAGTGTGTGTCTGCGGCTCTCGGTGACGTCGCGGATGATCACCGTCGCCAGCCCCGGATCTTCCGGATGCGGCACCAGATAGAATTGAATGAAGCGCAGCTCGGGATAAACGATCTCAATCTCCTGCCGGGCCACCCGCTCCCACTCGTCGGCATCCTGCCCGAGGATCCGCCGCCAGTCCACCCCGCGCAATAGCTGCGACACCCGGATCTTGCCGAGGTTTTCCGGCAATGCCAGGAGCTCGCGCGCGGCTTTGTTGAAGTAACGGATCCGCAGCTTGCGGTCGATGATCAGAATGCCCTCTTCCACCGCGTCAAACACCGTGGCGAAAAAACCGTGTTCGCGGGCCAGGCGCAGGATATACGCCTGCCGGCTCCCGGCATCGACGTCTTCGACCTTCTCAATGAAGCGATCGAGAAAATTTTTCTTGATGGTCATTGCATTTGATTCCGATTTCGGTTATATTTACCGTAATGGAGTTAATTTGCCGTATTGCCGGTGAAAAAGCAAGCCGCGCCGGTGCTTTTTCATTGAAAATTACCTGGATCGGGAGTTGCCGATGAAGAAAACAACCGCGTTGATGATCATGCTCGCCGCCGCCCTCGGTTTCGCCGCCGACGAGGCGGGCCCGGGAAAAATCCGCTGGAGCGGCGATGACAAAGCCCCCAAAGTCGAAGCGACCGGCAGTGTGCTCCTGGTTGACGATGACGACGCCTTGCGCAATACCCCCCGCGGCTCGATCGCCGGGATGGTGGCGTTGCCCAACAAAAAAATCGAATGGACGCCGTCGCCCGATCCTTCGCGCTCCACCGGCGGGGCGCGGCTCTGCGACGCCGTCCTCGCTCCCGATGAAAGCGCGATCGCGATCCTCGAAAGGGTCGGCGCGGGCGAGGGGCCCTTCGGCAGCCGGGTGGTCTTTTTGAACCTTTTCAATTCGCGCCTGGCCAATGTGCTGACCGCGGCCGACCGCAAGCTTTCGCGCATCGCGGTATTGCCCGGTTCCGGGCAGGTGCTGGCGCTTCAGGAACCGCAGCCGGAGCTCGCACAGCCGCCGCGGCTGGTCCTGCTCTCGGCCCGGCATCCCGGCGAAATCACCGAATCCGCCGAATTCGGCGAACCCGCTTCCGACTGGGTGGTTTCCGGCGATCAGGCGCTGGTGAAGCTGGTCGACAGCAACAAACTCCTGGTTTTCCGCACCGACCGGCTCGGCGATGCGCCGCGCGAAGTTAATTTGCGCTGGCCGGGCGGCTTGCTTTTCCTCTCCGCCGACGGCCGGGTGCTGATCAATGTCACCGACCGCATGATCGAATACCGCAAAGTCGACGGCGACGACTTCGTACCGTGGAAAGTTCAGAAACTCCCGGAAAACTTCAAAGCCGATTTCGGCGCCATGGTCGGCCGCGACGGCGAGTCGCTGGTGATCGGCCAGTCCGGCTCCCGCGCTTACTTCGTCCACGGCGACGCCATCCGCGAAATCACCGCCCGTTGCGGCCGCGGCGCGGTTTGGAATGAGTCGGAAAAGATGCTGGTGCTGAGCCTCGACAAAAACGATTCGCTCGGCTTGGTCCAGTTGCCGTCGCAGCTCGCGGTGTCCCAAGTCTCTCCGGCCGGCAAGCTCCGTCCGGCAACGCTGGGCGAGGTTTCCTGGATTTTCTGCACCTCCGGCAGCAATATGCCGGTCTGGGTGGTCGATCACCGTGCCAATGTTTACAAAATGAACCCGACCGGGCGGCGCTGGAACAAAGAGGTGATCTACCGCGCCGACGCCGGGCTGAAATGAATGGACTATGACCACCTTGCTGATCATCGTTGCCGCGCTTGAACTGCTGGTGCTGCTGGCGGTGCTGGCGCTTTTGCTGCGCCGCCCGGAAAAATCGGACTTCGAAACGCCGCTCGCGCTGCTTCGCGACAGCCTTGCCCGGCTCGAGCGCAACCAGCCCGAAGCGGCGGCCCAGCTCCGCTCCGAACTCGGTTTGAACCTCAAGAATTTCAACG
>CAZRFG010000433.1:847-2685 GCA_964599205.1 uncultured Victivallaceae bacterium | reverse complement strand
GACCGCGGCCAGATAATCACCCCACGGAAGGATGCTGCCGATGATGCGTTCCCCCTCGAAACTGCGGGCGGCGACGATGGTGCCGGTATTGACGTCATAGAGTTTGACCGCCGCATCTTTGGCGACCACCTGGCCGCCGCCCTGGGTCCGGATGGTGGTGGCGATGGCGACGCGCCGGTCGCCGCACCACTCCAGGCGTTCGACGCTTTCGCCCGGGGCGAGCGCGTCGACGATCCGGGCTTTGCCAGAGGCGATGTCGTAATCGATGATCTTGCCGCCGGCCAGACCGTATCCGGCCAGGCCGCCCATCAGGACCCGCCGGTTGTCCGGCGAGACGACCATGCCGCGCGGCTGGCCGGCTTCATCGATCCAAAAGCCGAGGTTGCGGGGATTGGGTTCGAAGTTGTCGCGGAACTCTTTGGCGCGGTCATTGGTGCTGATTTCAAATCCGGCCATGCCGAAGAGGCGTTTGGCGTCGATGCTGCGCAGCGTCAGGGTATGTTCTCCCGGCTCAAGCGCAACTTCAAACGAGGTTGCCGGGGTGAAGCCGACGGTCGCCGAATTGGTATCGATGACGCCGCAGCGCTTGCCGTCGACTTCGACTTCCAGCGCGCCGTACTGCGGGGTTTTGAGAAACATCAGATTGATGAAATAGCGCCCGGCCGCCGGAACCGGGAATTTTTTAACATGATCGTCGCTTCCCGAAAACAAAATCACATCCGGCTGGATCAACCGCACCCGGCGCGAAGTCGGAGCCGAGGAAAAACTCCGGGCCAGCGCGACCGGATCTTCCGCACCGAAAAGCGGATTCGTCATCCCCGGGTGCATCCACTTTTTGGCGGGATCAAAGACCCAGAGGCCGCCGCCCGCATACTGGCCGCCGTATATTTTGCCGTCGGGCGACGTACGCATCACCGAGAACGTCCCGCCCGCCACATACGGAATCGGGCCGTAGTCATGCAGTTTGCCGGTTTTGAGGTCGGCATAGCCGAGGTGCATCGGGTGACCGCTTGAGAAATAGAGTTTGCCGTCCGCGGCCAGGGTTTTGCCGCTCAGCTTGGTGCCGCCGGAGTGTTCGCCGAGCTCCAAAGTGCGGAGCGAGCCGTCGGGATTGAGCAGCGATACGCGGCGGTTTTCCGTATCGTAGAGCAGGACCTCGGTGCCGTCGGCGAACTTTTTGTTGGCCGCGGCGAGATAGGTTGCGTTCCGGACGGAATCGTCGCGGGGCGGAGCCTCGGCGACGAATTCGAGCCGGCCGTCAAACATCCGTGCCGTTTTGCCGTCGACCATCGAATAGACGGCGCCGTCGGCGCCGCGGAAGAGATGGAGGCGGCCGTTTTTGCGCAGCTCATCCGGCAGCAGCGACTGTTTTTTGCCGGTGGCCGGGTCAAAGCAGACCAGGTCGCGGCGGGCGTGGGCGATCCCGCCGTAAAGAAGTCCTTTTGAGTCAAAGGCAATGCTCATCAAATAGGCTTCGCGGGGGTCGAGCCGTCCGTAATTGGTCACTTTGCCGGTGGCGCGATCGATGGCGAGCAGATTGGCCTTGGGGTAACCGCCGCACCAGATCCGTCCGTCCGGGCCCTCGGCGAACCCGAAATAATAAGCGGTTTCCGGGTCGATCCTGCCCCAGACGCGCCATTCGCCGCTCCGCAGGTCGCAGGAGAGCACCACCCCCGCCTGCGAATAGAAATAATGATGATCGCGGGTCACCAGCGCGCCGAAGGAGTCGTCCTGGCGCACGGTTTCCGGATTGTTGAGCTTGGTGGTGACCCCGCTTTTGAGGTCGGTTTTCAGCAGGTAACCGCGCTCGGCGTAATCCTAGACGTCGGCGATGATGT
>CAZRFG010000433.1:0-837 GCA_964599205.1 uncultured Victivallaceae bacterium | reverse complement strand
CGCTCGCCGCCGTCGGTGATCGGGAAAAATGTCCGCATTTCCGAACTGCGTACCGGAGTTCCGATGGAGATCTCCTGTCCTGCGGCGATTCCGCACCAGATCAGTCCGGCCGCGAAAATGCCGGTCATATAGCGCGAATTTGGCATATTTTCATTCCTTTGGCAGAGGTTGGGGCAGGAGGCCCTTGATGACGCGATGGCGCGACGGGGCCGGTGATGCATACCCCGTCGCGGTGAAGTTCAATATAACCCTGAAGCAAGCCCATTGGCAACTTTTTGCCGGAAAAATCAAAGATTTATCTGATTCAAAATTCGATCAGATTCCGGTACTTTCGCTTTCAAAGGTCAAATCCGAATGGTCGGAAAGCGCCGGGCGCGGGGAAGGGCGGAGCCGGCGGAAGGAACTTCTCCGGCTTCAGGCGTCCCCCGGGTCAGGCCGACTTGCCGGTGGCTTCGCCGGAGGAGCGGTAGTTCGCCGCCTGGCGGCGGTTGATGTCGAGCCAGTGACGGGGCGTCCACAGCCACTGCACCGGGTCTTCCATGATCAGTTTCTCCATCGCGGTCGCCACCTGCTGGCTGATTTCGGCGATGTCGCGCTCCTTGTCGCCGGTCGGGGTGTAGCGGATCTGGGGGCCCAGCACCAGCTCGAATTCAAAATTCGCGCCCGCTTTGCGACGGGTGATTTCCGGCTGGATCGGAATGCCGGTCTTCAAATGCAGCAGCGCCGGAGTCCGGTGGATCTGCGCCGGATGGCCGAAAAAGCGGCACTCCACCCCCTCCGCCCCCGAGGCGTGCTGGTCGACCAGCATGGTGAGGTTCCGGCCTGCCGCCGCCGCCC
>CAZRFG010000432.1:0-2701 GCA_964599205.1 uncultured Victivallaceae bacterium | reverse complement strand
CCGAAGTACAGGCCGCCCAGTAAGTCATCGACGGCGCGATCACCTCATCCCCCGGCCCGACCTCGCAAGCGTAAAACGCTTCCTGAAGCGCCGCCGTCCCGTTGCAGGTGCCGAGCGCGTACCTGCTCCCCACCCAGTCGGCGAATTCGGCCTCGAATCTCCGGGTCTCGTCGGTTCCGCTCATCGTCCCCGCCCGCAGGATTTCACAGACCGCCTCCTCGTCCTCCGAGGTCACGATCGGCCAGTGAAAGAGCTCTTTGCGCTCTTGCTTCAGCACCGGTTCGCCGCCCAGCAGCGCCAGCCGTTCCTTTGCCGGATCTTTTATCCCGCCCGCTTGTCGGCGGGTCTGTTCGCAAATCATGGTCATCGCCTCACTCTCCTATCTTACTTACCTGTGTGGGGTTGTTAGGTTAAAAAATTACTCACCTATGTAGAGTAAAAAATCAAAAAATTTTACTCACCTATGTGAGCTTTTGACTAATTATATGCTATATTATCATCAATGTCAAGAGCGAAAAGGAAAAAATCGTGAAAAAATTCAACAACATGAACGAGCTTGCCGAGCATCTCGGATTGTCGCGAAGCACGGTTTCCTACATCCTCAACGACAAATGGCGCGAACGCAACATCAGTGAAAAAACCGCCGCGCGAGTCCTCGAGTGCGCCGCCCGGCACCAGTTTTCCCCCAACTTCCTCGGACTCGCCATCAACGGCAAAGTCCGCATCGACGTCGCCATTCTGCTGCCGCGCGGCATGTACGAACACCACCGCCAAGCGGTCTTTGACTTTCTCGGATTCGTCGAAGAAAATAACCTCAAATATATGGTTTTCCAGCTCGGTGCCGAGGATGAAAACATCGCCGTCCTCGAACGGCTCCGCAACTTCCGGGTCAGTCACGCGCTGTTGCTCGCCCCCCAGTTGCTCGCTTTCCCCGAAAACTTCGACTGGTGGCGCCGCGCCGTCGCCGGCAACCCCGAAGTCCAGTTCCTCTTTTACGATTACCGCTACCAGCTCCAGCCCGCCAACTTCCAGTGGCCCGACAACGTCCATACCACTGGCTTCAACGCACAAAACGCATTCCACGATATTTTCAACTACGTCCGCGCCGGCGGCTACCGCGAACTCTCCATTTTCGGCATGGGCGGCGAATATTTGATCCCCCACGCACAAAACAGCGGCATGCAGATCAAAATCCATGACCCCGGCCCGGTTACCGGCGAACTTACCGACTACGGTTGCCACGCTGGCCGCATCCTCGCCGCCGCTCCCCGTCGGAACTTTGCCCGCGCCGTCTTCATTAGCGACGACCTCGGCACCATCGGCGCTGTCTCCGAACTCCTGAAACAAGGCTTCGACGTCCCCCGTGACTTCGCTTTCATCTCTTGGGACGGCCTCAAAATTAGCCGCTACTTCCTCAAATCCGTCACCACCCTCGAAGTTCCACACACCCAGATGCTTGCTTTCGCCGTCGCATTCGCCATCGGCAATCCTCCCGGTCGCCACTTCGAAGTCCACCCCAGTATCCGTTCCGGCGAAACCATGCCGCGTCCATAAAGCATCACCCGGCGAAACCGGGAAGAGAGCAAAATTTTGAGAAAAATTTTTCTCCCTCCCCAAACCCTCTTCTTTTCTTCTTATTATCGCTATTTTTCCACCAAGGAGAAGCCAAAATGCGGTTTGCAGGTTACTTTTAACGACGAAGAAATTCCGAAAACGCGAAAGTGCTATACCAGGTTCTTCTGTATCCTGTCGAACGCAATCAAAGCCCTGTTGACCGCATTGCTGGTATTATATAGCGCCAAAGACGCGGTGAAAAACAGCTTTTCGACCTCGATAAATAGCTCGACATTAAACGTTTGCTCATGCACTCGGCTGCCATTATGTGTGCTCGGTTGTTCCTGCAATTTCTGGCGTTGATTTACATCGGTCAGCTCCGCAATGTCATTCGGGCAGAATAAGTCTTGCGCAACCTGACCGTCCGCGAGTTCGCAGAAGACATGAAAACGTTGCAGCAGATCAAATGCTTGCACCGCTACGGACAACTTTTCATCCGCTACGGACAACTTTTCATCCGCTACGGGCAACTTCACATCGAAGCCACCCCGATCCAGCGCAAAATCATGACATTTTTCGGTGTCACCATTCTGACCCCGTTACATCTGCACGGGAATTCAGGATGCCCCCACCGCATAACAGCGGCGTTACGCGATCCTTTGATTCTGTGTTTATTTTTCTGTGCTGCGCTATTGACTTTTTTTTGTTTTTTTTGTTTTAGACTATTGACTTTATTTTTTTTTGAATTATAATATTTGTCAAACAAATCGATATAATTAATTGGACATTCTATGGCATATTCGAAATTGGTGGAGCGTTTCGAGCAGTATCTGACCGACCGCGAGTTGCGGCCTGGGGATAAATTGCCCGGGGAGCTGGAATTGGCGAAGATATTCGGGGTTTCGCGCGGCACGATTCGCGAAATCATCGTTCACCTCTCACTGCTGGGAATCTTGGAGCGGAAGCCGAACAGTGGCACAATGATTGCGGAGCCGGATATCGCGGCGATCGGGCGGAATCTAGCGTTTCAGATCCGTTGGCTCGGCTGTGGCCGGGAGGAATTGAAAGCCACTCGTATGATGCTGGAGACCTCTATGATTCCGGAAGTCCTCCGTTGCATCACGCCGGCACAGATAGACCGCCTGAC
>CAZRFG010000431.1:0-2702 GCA_964599205.1 uncultured Victivallaceae bacterium | reverse complement strand
ATTTGAGCATACAGCCAAACCAAACGAAAGGCGCTGAAAAATATGTTGAAGATGCGGGCGATCAGTTTTCCCCTGCTGCTGGCGATATTCGCCGCCGTGATTTTCTGGAGAGACGGCGGTCCCTACCTCTTTTTGGTGATCGCCCCCGTATTGATGTTCGCACTGACTCTTGAACTCGCCAATATGCTGAAATCCAGTAGCTTGCCACTTTATCCAAAAGTGACGGCTTCCGCCGTCGGTTTGAGTTTCCTGCTCCTGATCCTCTCCCGGATGTGGCCGCTTTTGCCCGCGCCGCGGGTCTGGAGTTCGCTGACCGCCGTTGGCACACTGCTTTTTGTCATCCTCCCCTTCGCGGTCTGGTTCTCAATGCTCTTCGTCAAAGACCGGCTGGGTCTGCTCACTAAAATTTTCGGCAGCGCCGGCCTCGCGCTCCTGGTTTCCACCCCTTACCTCTTTCTGGTGCTGGTCTATTTCCAGACCGCCATGTACCGCCACGTCGGGCCCTACCATCTGCTGTTTTTGGTGCTGGTCACCAAGTCGATGGATACCGGCGGCTACATCGCCGGCATGCTCTCCGGCAAATACCTGCCCGGCGGCAACCACAAAATCTGGCCGGCGATCAGCCCCAAAAAATCGTGGGAAGGCCTCGCCGGCGGCATGCTGCTGTCACTCGCGGTGGCTTTCGCCCTGCGTTCGGCCAATTGGGCCCCGCTCGGTTACGGCCCCGCCTGGTTCGTACTGGCGGCGGTGGTGCTGGCGCTCGGAAGTTTCTTCGGCGATTTGACCGAATCGGCGGTCAAGCGAGCTACGAACGTCAAAGACTCGGCTGGCTACATCCCCGGCATGGGAGGAGTCTTTGACGTAATGGATAGCTTTATCTACAACGGTTTGCTGTTTACCATCCTGTTGCAGATCAGATTGTAAGGAATGTGACGGCAAAGTGACGACGGGTGATCCGTCAGTTTAAATACGAGGTTCAAAATGACGATGGACAGCAGGATTTTGCGGATGCTCAAGGAGAACGCGCGGGTCTCCTACGCCGAAATGGCCGACCGGCTCGATATGCCGGAAGCGGCGGTGCGCGAGAAGGTCGCGGAGCTGGAGAAAAGCCAGGTCATTCAGGGGTACACCGCGGTGATCAATGAGGAACTGGCCGAAGACACCAAAGTCCGGGCGTTGATCGAAGTGCGGGTGACCCCGCGCCGCGACGGCGGCTTTGACGAGGTGGCGAAACGGATTGCCCGCTTCGACGAAGTGGTCCGGCTGTACCTGGTTTCGGGAGCGTATGATCTTTTGCTGGAGGTCGAGGGCGATTCGCTGCAGGAAGTGGCGTCGTTCGTCTCGGCCAAGCTGTCGACGATCGACGGCGTGCTCTCGACCGCGACCTCGTTTCAGTTGAAGAAATACAAGGAGTCCGGCAAATTGATGCTGGAGGAAGAAGAATATGAACGACTCAAAGTGTGTCCGTAGGAGTTTTGTTGCGGATCATATCAAATCATTGCCGAAGAGCGGCATCCGGGAGTTTTTCGATTTAGTCAGTACGATGGAGAATGTGGTTTCGCTGGGGGTGGGCGAGCCGGATTTCGTGACCCCGTGGGGAATTCGCGAGAGCGCGATTTTTTCGCTGGAAAAGGGGCGGACGAGTTACACCTCCAATCTCGGGACGATCGCTTTGCGGCGGGAAATCTGCAAGTATGTCGGCAAGAATTACGGGGTGGAGTACAATCCCGAGACCGAATGTCTGGTGACGATCGGGGTGAGCGAGGCGCTGGATTTGGCGATCCGGGCGCTGGTCAACCCGGGCGACGAGGTGATTTACACCGAGCCGTGTTTCGTGTCCTATCCGGCGGAGATCCGGATGGCGCACGGGGTGCCGGTGGTGCTGGAGACGTCGGTCGGCGATGAATTCGCCTTGAATCCGGCGCGGTTGCGGGAGAAGATCACGGCGAAGTCCAAGATTCTCCTGATCAACTTCCCGTGCAATCCGACCGGTGCGGTGATGGACCGGGCGCAACTGGAAGAGATTGCGGCTCTGGCGGTGAAGCATGATCTTTTGGTGATCACCGACGAGATTTACTCTGAGCTGCGCTATGAGGGCGAGCATGTGTCGATCGCGGCGTTGCCGGGGATGCGGGAGCGGACGATATTTCTGCACGGCTTCTCGAAGGCGTTTGCGATGACCGGGTGGCGGGTCGGGTATGCGTGCGGGCCGCATGAGTTGATTGATGCGATGATGAAGATTCATCAATACTCGATCATGTGTGCGTCGATTACGGCGCAGGAGGCGGCGCTGGAGGCGTTGCGGCATGGGGAGAAGGCGATGGCGGAGATGCGCGAGTCGTATTTGGAGCGTCGCAATTTGATTGTCAACGGGTTCAACCGGATCGGGCTGCCGTGTCTGATGCCGAAGGGGGCGTTTTATGCGTTTCCGTCGGTGGTTTCGACGGGGATGACGTCGGTGGAATTTGCCAAGGGTTTGCTGGCGGCGGAGCGGGTGGCGGTGGTGCCGGGGACGGCGTTCGGCGCGTGCGGCGAGGGTTTTGTGCGGTGCAGTTATGCGGCGTCGGTGAAGAATATTGTGACCGCCCTCGAACGCATCGAGCGCTACCTGGCGAAAATAAAAAAATAAAAAAGCGCGAAGCGCCAACCCCGCCCTCCGTCGTACGGAGGCGTGGTCCAGCGGCGAAACGCTGGTCGCTCGC
>CAZRFG010000430.1:0-2724 GCA_964599205.1 uncultured Victivallaceae bacterium | reverse complement strand
TTTTTTTATTTGGCGGAATGAGGGATTCCGGCGATTGCGTCCGCAGGTCTCGGGAGGCGGCACGGTGTCGCGGGGGCGCGAATTTTGATGGCGGTTTTGAATCCGGGGCGGAGATGTTGCGGAACGGAAGGTTTTGCGGATAATTTTACCGGGGGAGGCGCGGCGGCGGGGATTGTCGTGAAAAAAGCTTTCGGCGGATTGCAAATGCGAAATAGATGGGATATAGTATTACGTTTTTACAAAATGTAATATCGTCAGGAGATTTTGCCATGCACATGGCCGATGCGCTGCTTTCACCCCCGGTCGGGCTCGGCATGCTTGCCGTTTCCAGCGGGATCCTCGCTTATTCCGTCCGCAAAACCCGTCAGGATTTTGCCGAAAGCCGGATCGCCCTGATGGGAGTGGCCGGCGCGTTCATCTTCGCCGCCCAGATGATCAACTTCGCCATTCCCGGCACCGGGTCGAGCGGACATATCGGCGGCGCGGTGCTGCTCGCCGCCTTGCTCGGGCCCGCGCCCGCCTTCATCGCAATGGCCGGGGTGCTGCTGATCCAGGCGCTCTTCTTCGCCGACGGCGGACTCTTGGCGTGGGGTTGCAATCTCTTCAATATGGGATTTTTCGGCTGTTTCCTCGCCTATCCCTACTTGCTCCGGCCGCTGGCGGGGCGCGCGATGCGTCCGGGCCGGGTGATGGCGGCAAGCTGTGTCGCCTGTGTGACGGCGGTGACGCTCGGGGCGCTGGCGGTGACTCTCGAAACCCTCGGCTCCGGAATCACCAAACTACCCTTCGGCGCATTCGTCGCGGCGATGGTGCCGATCCACCTCGCGATCGGTTTCGGCGAAGGATTGGCGACCGGGGCGATCCTGATTTTCATCCGCAAAAACCTGCCCGATTATCAGCTTTCCATCGAGCGCGAAGAGAAACTTTCGCCGGTCGATCCGGTCTGGGTGCTCGGACTTACCGCGCTCCTGATCGGCGGCGGGCTTTCGCTGCTCGCCTCCGGCAAGCCGGACGGACTGGAGTGGTCGCTGGAGCGGGTCGCGGGCAGCGCCGAGCTCGAGGCCTCCGGCCCGGTTTACAGCTGGGCGCAGCGGGCGGCCGAATTCTTCGCGGTCCTTCCCGATTACACCTTCAGCGGTTGTGAGAGCTGGTTCGGCACCACCTTTGCCGGCGTCGCCGGAGTGCTCTTCTCCGCCGCCGTGCTGGCGGCGACTGCACTGTTGATCTGTCGCAAACGCAAGAAAGCGGCGGCGGTTTGATCCGGTCACTCGACAACGCGCTTCAGCCGCTCAGCCTCGCCGGATCGGAAGACTCTCCGTTGCGGCGGCCGGCGGCGCTGCCCAAAGTGGTTTTTCTCCTGGTCTTCGTCGTGCTCACCGTTTCTTTTGGCCGTTACGACTGGCTCGGGGCGGTGAGTTTCGCGCTGCTGCCGCTGGGGCTGGCGCGGGCGGCGGGGATGCCGCTCGGGCGGCTGCTGGGGCGGATGGCGGCGGCGTGGCCTTTTGTCCTCTGCGCCGGGATTGCCAATTGCTTCTTTGACCGCGCGCCGGTCGAGTTCCTGTCCGGGGTGACGCTTCCCGGCGGGGTGATTTCGCTCGTGGTGCTGATCGGCAAAACCACCGCCGCGATCGGCATGACTCTGCTGCTCGCGGCCTCGACTCCGATCAATGAAATCACCGCGGCGCTGGCCGAACTCCGGGTGCCGCGGATTCTGATTCTCCAGATTCAATTCACCTTTCGCTACCTTGGCGTGCTGGTCGAGGAAGCGCGCAACGCGGTCAACGCCTACCGGCTGCGGAATCCCCGCTGCCGCCGGATTCCGCTCGGCGACTGGGGGGTGCTGGTGGGGCGGCTTTTCCTGCGGACGCTGCAGCGCGCCAATGCGGTCCATGCGGCGATGCAGTGCCGGCTTTTCCGCCTCGACGCGCCGCTTCCGCGCAGGAAGCGCGGCAGCCGGAAGGAGTGGTTCGGCGTGGCGATCGCGCTGGCGGTGCTGGTTACGGCGAGGTGTCTCCTGTGAAAATCGAAATCCAGGCGCTTGCGGTCAAACATCCGGGGGGGATTCGCGCCCTTGACGGGATCGATTGTGTTTTCGACTCCGGCGAAGCGACTTCCTATGCGATATTGGGGGCCAACGGTGCGGGCAAATCGACGTTGCTTGAAGTGATGCTGGGGTTGACGCCGATCGCGGCGGGACGGATTCGGGTGGACGGCGTGGAGCTGGCGAAGTCGTCGCTCGGCGACATCCGCCGCCGGATCGGGCTGGTTTTCCAGAATCCGGACGATCAGCTCTTTTCGCAGACGGTCCGCGAAGACGTCGCCTTTGGCGCGCACAACCTCGGGCTGCCGGAAGCGGAAGTGACGCGCCGGGTGGACGAGGCGTTGACGCAAATGAACATCGCGCCGCTGGCCGGGCGGGATTTAACCCGGCTCTCGGGGGGCGAAAAGCGCCGGGTGGCGCTGGCGGGGATTCTCGCGATGCGCTCCGAAGCGATCCTCTTCGACGAACCGACCTCAATGCTCGACCCGCGCGGCAGCCGCGAACTGGCGGACTATCTCCGCAACCTCCCGGCGCTCAAAATCACCGCGACCCACGACCTCGCCTTCGTCGAGCGCGCCTGCGCCGTCTGCGTCGTCCTCAAGGACGGCAAGGTCGCCGCCCGCGGCAAAAGCGCCGAAATCCTCGCCGACCGCGCCTTGCTTGAGCGCTGCGGGTTGATCTGA
>CAZRFG010000429.1:0-2727 GCA_964599205.1 uncultured Victivallaceae bacterium | reverse complement strand
CGCCGACGCGGGCGCGGACGGGATCAAGGTCGGCATCGGGCCGGGGTCGATTTGCACCACCCGGGTGGTGGCCGGCGTCGGGGTGCCGCAGGTGACCGCGGTTTACGAAGCCTCCAAGGCGGTTCCCTCCGACGTGCCGGTAATCGCCGACGGCGGCATCAAGCAGTCGGGCGACGTCGCCAAGGCCCTCGCGGTCGGCGCGTCGTCGGTGATGATGGGCTCGGCGCTGGCCGGGACCACCGAGAGCACCGGCGAAGTGGTGCTGCACCAGGGCCGCAGCTATGTCGTCTACCGCGGCATGGGAAGCCTCGAAGCGATGAAAACCGGCAAGGGCAGTCGCGAACGTTATGGCCAGAGTGATGTCGATGACGACAACAAACTCGTGCCGCAGGGGATCGAAGGGCTGGTGCCGTTCCGCGGCCCGGTCAAGAATGTGGTGCATCAGTTTGTCGGCGGCGTCCGTTACGCCTTCGGCTACTGCGGCGCGCGGACGCTCGGCGAACTTCATGCCAAAGCGCGCGCGGTGCGGGTGACCTCGGCGGGCCTTCGCGAAGCGCATCCCCATGACGTCACCATGCTGCGCGATGCGCCCAACTATTCGGGCGGCAATCACTGAGTTTGAACCGGCGCGGGCGGCCTGAGCCGTTCCGCGTCGCCAACCCATGGATTCGGCAATGAATCACAAGCTGATCGGAGATGCGGCGCTGATCGTGGTCGGTGGCGGCTCGGGCAGCCGTTACGGCGCGGGCAACAAGCTGCTGGTCATGCTGGGCGGAATGCCGCTCTTCCTCCATTCTCTCGCCGCTCTCGGCCCCCAATTCGCTTCCGGCCGCCGGATCATGGTGGTTCCGGAAGCCGAACTCGATTTTTTCCGCGATACTGCAAATCGTTTGCTCGGCGATCTGCCGTTTACTTTTGTCCCCGGCGGGGCGACCCGGACCGAGTCGGTGCGGGCCGGGCTGGCGGCGCTGCCGGCGGGGGTCGAGTACGTCGCGATCCATGACGCGGCGCGCCCCTTTGCCACGGCGGAACTGCTGGCGGCGGTGATGGCGGCGGCGCGCGAGTGCGGCGGCGCGATTCCGGGGCGGGCGGTGACCGATACGTTGAAGAAAACCGGCGCCGGAATGGCGATTGTCGATACGGTCGACCGGAATTCGCTCTACGCGGTCGAAACGCCGCAGTGTTTTCACCTCGCGACCTTGCTCGCCGCCTATCGCACGCCGGGCAACTGGACCGATGACGCGGCGGTGCTGGAAAACGCCGGATGCCGGGTCAAAGTAGTTGCCCACCAGAGCGAAAATCCGAAACTCACGGTGGCCTCGCAGCTGCCCTATTTCCAATTCCTGTACGGGGAGGGGAAATGAATTTCCGGCTGGCCCGCGCCGCCCATTTGCGGCTCGGCCGGCTTGGCGAACGCGATGCGCGGCGATTGCTGGAGGATAAAGGGTATTTATTTCTCGCCTCCGACTGGCGTTGTCCGGCGGGGGAGCTCGATCTGGTGATGCGCGACGGCGGGACGGTGGTTTTCGTCGAAGTGAAGACGTTGCGCCGCCGGGGTTTTTACGGGCCGCTGGCGAATTTGTCGCTTCGGCAGATGCGGCGGAACATCCGTGCCGGGCAGGCGTATTTGCGCGATTTTGCACCGGACGGGATCGAGTGCCGGTACGATCTGGTTGAAGTAATCCGGGGCCGCTGGGGCTGCCGGGAGATCCGTCATCATCAGCGTTTCATCGGGACGGAATTGTTGAACAAACCGGCTTACTGAGGATCTTTTTATGATCGACGCCGGGAACGGGGTGTGGCCGTGATTGTCGAAGCGCTCCGGAAATTTGCGGTCGAATGGAATCTCCTGCCGTGTCCCGCTTGCGGGACGGGGGAGGGGGGCGGGGCGAATTTATTTTGTCCCGAGTGTCTGGCGAAGTTGCACTTTGTCAAAGGCGAGCGATGCCGGGGGTGCGGCGGGGTGTTGGACGGGGTGCTCGGGGTTTGCACCAAGTGTGTGCGGGAGGAGCCGCGGCCGTGGCTGCTGGCGCTGACGGTGTTCGACTATCGGGACGAGGGGCGGGATTTGGTGCGGCGCTTGAAGTTTTCGGATCAGCCGGAATTGGCGAGGCCGTTGGCGAAGCTGGCGGCGCCGCTGTTGCGGGAGTGCGGGGAAAAGGCGGACGGCGTGGTGCCGGTGCCGTTGCATTACACGCGGCAGTGGAAGCGGTCGTACAATCAGTCGGAGTTGGTTGCGGGGCTGGTGGCGGGGGAGTTGGGGATTCCTTTGCTGAAAGCGTTGAAGCGGGTGAGGCCGACGCCGCATCAGGCGGAGTTGAAGCGGAGTGAGCGCTTGAAGAATTTGCGGGGGGCGTTTGCGGTAGGGGATGAGGGTTTGGTGAGGGGGAAGAATTTGTGGCTGGTGGATGATGTACTGACGACGGGGATTACGCTTACGGAGGCGGCGCGGACGTTGCACCGGGCGGGGGCGAAACAGCTCTACGTGCTGACCATAGCCAGGGCATAAAAAAATAAAAAAAGCGCCGCAGGCTCAAAAAAAGCGCGCAGCGCCAATCCCGCCCTCCGTCGCACGGAGGCGTGGTCCAGCGGCGAAACGCTGGTCGCTCGCTCAAAAGCGAGCGAAGCCAAGCGCAGCGCTCCCCCCGTCCGCGGGCGGAGCCCGCTCCACACTGCGGGAGCGAAACAAGCGGTGCAAGAGCAACGCGAATTGCGACGCGCGATTGA
>CAZRFG010000428.1:0-2736 GCA_964599205.1 uncultured Victivallaceae bacterium | reverse complement strand
ACTCCTCGATCGGCAGCCACTTGTCGATGCGCTTGCCGTCGACGTCCATACTTACGGTCAGCTTCCAGGCTTTGCCGGTGTAGGTATCCAATTTAAAGATGCCGTCTTCAGTCTTTCCCGGCGAAGGGGAATAGGTGCCGCTGATCATTGCGAAGCGCGAGGTGGTGAACATCGGCGTGGCACTCTGCGCCCCGTTTAAATACCAGGGCTGCAGCGCGAGGCAAATCATGATGATCACGGCACAGGCGCCGAGCATGCAGAACAGGATTTTCATCCGCGAATCCTCCTTTACTTGTTTTCGAACCGTTTGACCGTGGTCCACAGCCGGGGATTCTCGAGAATTTTCTGCATCGCGTCAAAAGCCGCATCGCGGCAGGCGACGTAGACCGCGTCGGGGACCTTGTCGTTGCCGGCGAGCGGCAGCTGAATGCTTTTGGAAATACCGGCGGACATGATCTTCTTCTCCCCGGGTTCGTCGAACCGCATCACGATCTGCAGCACGAAATTGGCCTTGCCCCAGGCGATGTCGAGATTGGCCTCCTGAACCGTCACGTAGATGTTGAAGGCGTCAATCACCTCGCCTTGCGCGGGCTCAAACACCTGGTACGCCGCGCTGCGGAAGCTGTTGGTCAGGATCGACCGCAGCGGATAGTGATAGTAGTCGGTGAAAAACAATGAATCCCGCACGCCGACGAAGTTGTCCGCACAGGCGATGTTGATCGAACAGGGCACCTGGATCTTGCGTTTGGAGATCGCTTTGACCTGTTCCGGCGTCAGGTCCGATTGATTGGGGTCGACCTGGGGCATGTAGGTCGAGTTGCAGCCCGCCGCCAGCCCCAGCGACAAAATCAGCAGCAAAAGATGTAAGCGTCGCATCACAGATCCTTTCCGTCGCGTTCAAATTTGATCGCCGTGCCGTCGACCGTGGTCCAGCGGTACTGAATGACGATGAGGTTGAAGGTCTGGAAGTGCTCGCACACCTCGATCAGTGCATCGCCGCGTTTCGACTCGATCGCCGCATTCCGCGCCGCGCGCGAAGGCGACGATGTGCCGAACGGAATCATTCCCAGGAGGACAATGCTCTGCGAAGTGGCGGTTGCCCGGCCGAGTTTGGTGTAGGTGTCTTTGGCGGTAATCGGCACCGTCGAGGGCGCCACCGACACCAGACTGGTGCATCCTCCGACCAGAGTGAGAGCGACCACGGCAACGGTGATACCGAACAGGGTTGAATGTTTCATTTTTTTGTCTCCTCATTCCTTACCGGGCGCCGGCGTCGCCGACTTTGAAGCGGACCGCGTCGCCCTTGATCGCCACTTCCTCCCACCAGAGGCCGATGAAAATCATGAAATAGTTGTAGCGGTTTTCGGCGGTGACATTGATCAGCGCATCCGCGCCGGCCTGTTCTTTGGCGTCCTTGATCGCCTCGTAACCGCTGGCCGCGCGCGACAGCGGCAAGCCGAAGAAGAACACGCCGGTGTCGGTTCCCTCGACGTCGCGGCGGACGATGGTGTAGCTGTCTTCGGAGGTGATCGGTACCGTCGAGGGCGCAATCCCCGCGGGCGACGAGATACACCCGGCAAGCGTCGCGGCGACGGCGCACGAAGCCAGGATCAAGATCTGTTTTTTCATCTCGGAACTCCTCATTTGATTGATCCGGCGCGAACGCCGGAGAGTTTTCCAGCCCGGGCGGCTGACGATCTCAAGTTCATTTGTCCGGTACGAACCGTATCCTCCTTTTGGTTTGTACATCGATCATATATTTGCCGCGGAGCGCCTTGAGCACGTCGTCCGCCAGCTGTTCGGCGGACAGGCGGGTCTCGACCTCGACGATCGAAAACAAACGGCGGTCGAATTCGCGCCGCCAGACGTATCCGACGGCCGGATTTTTTTCCAGCGCGGCGACCACCGCGTCCAGGGTTTCCTTGTCGATCTGCTTGAATTCCAGCTGGATTTTGGCGCCGAGATCGAGCTCGACGATCCATTTGGCGATGATCCGGCGGAAGAGTTCGTTGGCGTTGAGCTGCGGGTTCGGGCTCGCGGTCCCGGCCAGCATGCCGGTCAGGTAGTGCCGCAGCAGCTGTTCGGGCATGTCAAAGGGCAGGTCCATTTTGGCTTCGCCCTTGAAATAGGTGGTCGGAATCGACACCGTCGCCGCGACTTCGCCGGTGTCGGTCCACACCGCCTGCAAATCGACGCCGAGCGAAGCGTCGCGCACTTTGACATCCGGAAAGGGTTCGCGCAGCGAGCCGACTTTGCCCTTGACATCGGCGATGATTTTGAAATCCGAGGTGCTGGTGATGCCGGCTTTTTTCACCTTGGCATCGAGCTCGTCGCCGAGGAGTTCGGCGCGGGCGGCGTCACGGGCGTCACGCGACTTGACGGTCGATTGGCGGAAAATTTCAAAGCCGTTTTTCTGCGCCAGCTCCTCCAGCACCGCGACCCCGACCGCGGTGTCGGCGGAAACGCCGTCGCCGCTGAACTTTTCCTCCGACTCGATCATCACCCGGGGGGACTTGACCCGCTTGATCAGCAGCCGCAGCGCCATCACGTCGTCCATCTGCGGCCGGCCTTTGGCGACCGTCGCCCGGAGCGTGACCTGGTATTCGCGTTTGACCGGATCGTAGCGCTGAAGGGTCACTTCGTAGCGCTCGATGTAGCCGAACGAGGAGGTCATCACCCGGTCGTATTCGAGTTCGAATACGAGGAGGTCATCACCCGGTCGTATTCGAGTTCGAA
>CAZRFG010000427.1:0-2751 GCA_964599205.1 uncultured Victivallaceae bacterium | reverse complement strand
CAAAGAGTAACCAACCCGGCGGGGGCCCGAGATCACAATCGGGTCCCCGCTCAATGGAGAGTCCCCATGAATGAAATCGAGAAAAATCTTACCGACCGACGCCTGTCGCTGTCGGCCAGGGGATTGCTCGCTCTGGTGGTGTCCATGCCGGATGACTGGAAATACTCCTGGTCCGGTCTGATGGGGTTTGTATCAGATACGACCGAAGCAACCAAAGCAAGAAATGAATTACAGAGCGCCGGTATTGATATCTCGCGTGTACCCCCGCGCCCCCGCGTAAGTACTACTGTTTCTTTATATCCTGAGAAAGAAAAAGACGTAGTAGCGCGGGGGGGCGCGGGGGGGCGCGCACGCGTACGCGAGGATGTGCCTTATCCGAACACGACGGAAGAGGTGATTTCGGCGGCATCAGACCGGGCCTATCTGATGAGCATTCAGGAGGCGGCAAACTTCCTTGCCCATTATGGCGCTCCCGGATGGGTAGACAAGAACGGCAGACCGTTGCGGGATTGGCGACTGCAATTGGATAAGTGGAAAATCGGACAAACTCCGGATCAATACCGGGCGGCGATCGAGGAACACCGGCGACGCCGGGCGGGGTTGCCGCCGGACGAGAGCGATGACTGCGTGACATTGGAAACGGGCGAAAGGTGGCCGAAAGCGCAAGCGGTCTACCTCGATCATATAGGCGTTTGGGTGAAGGCGTCGGGAGCGGTATAAATGAAAAGTTTTTCCGATTACGGCATCGATTTGCCGGATCATTTCAGCGGCGATCGCAAGGTCACATGTCCGCAGTGCAGCCATACCCGGAAGAAAAGCCACGATCCGTGTTTGTCGGTCAATGGCGACACCGGCATGTGGCACTGCCACAACTGCGGATGGAGCGGACGGCGCGAAGACCGGGACTACAGCTACAAGCCGGAACGGGCCTATCGCCGGCCGGATCCGGAGGTGGTCAAGCTTGATATGGAACCGGAAGTAGAACGGTATTTCCTCGGCCGCGGTATTCGCCGAGAGACGTTGGCCAAGGCCCGGGTCTTTTCGACGTATCGCTGGCTTCCCGGTACCGGCGAGGAAACGCGCTGCATGGCGTTCCCGTACTACCGGGACGAGACGCTGATCAACGTCAAATACCGCGACGGCCGGAAAAACATGTCGCAGGAAAAAGACCCGGAGCCGTGCCTCTGGAACATCGATTCCTGCAAAAACGCCGAAATCATCTACATCACCGAAGGCGAAATCGACGCCCTGACGCTGATCGAATGCGGTTTTTCGACCGCGGTGTCGGTCGACAAGGGCGCGCCGGGCCCCAATGATGCGGATGCGAGCAAAAAGCTTGAATGCGTGGCCAACTGCAAAGATATCCTGGACAATGCCGAAACGGTGGTGCTGGTGACCGACAAGGACGAGCCGGGGCTTCGGCTTGAAAAAGAGCTGCTGAATCTCCTCGGGCCCGAGAAGTGCAAACTGGTGACGTACCCGGCCGGATGCAAGGACATCAACGAGGTGCTGACCAAGTTCGACCGGAACATCGTCGCCGATGTGATCAACCGGGCGGCTCCGGCGCCGGTGCCCGGATTGCGGCGGCTGGCGGAGTTCCGGACGGACATCACCGAGTTTTACCGCAAAGGCAAACCGCGCGGGATCACCACCGGATATCCCCAGTTCGACCGCTATTTCACGCTGCAGCCTGGATCGGTGAATATCGTCACCGGCATCCCTGGCAGCGGCAAGTCCGAGTTCGTCCACCAGCTGGTGATCAATGCGATCGAGCTTCACGGATGGAAAACGGCGATCTTCAGCCCGGAAATGCTGCCCGTCGAAAACTTGTTTTCCAACCTCGCGGAAAAGCTGGTCGGAAAGCCGTTTTTCGGACGCGGCGAAGACCGCATGAGCTATCAGGATATGCAGCAGGCAATCGACAAGCTGGACGATTTCGTCAAGGTGATCCTGCCGGATGCGGAAAAGACGCCGACGCTGGACGAGTTGCTGGCGGCGGCCCAGGTCAGCGTGGTGCGGGACGGCATCAAGGTTTTCGTGATCGACCCCTACAACGAGATCGAGCACACCCGGAACCAGTGGATGACCGAGACCGAGTACATCAGCTATTTCATGGGGAGGCTTCGGAAGTTCGCCCGCCAGAACAAAGTCATGGTGATCCTGGTCGCCCACCCGACCAAGCTCAAAAAGGACGAACGGACGAAGAAGTATCCGGTGGCCACCCTCTACGACATCGCCGGATCCGCGAACTTCAACAACAAGACCGACAACGGGCTTTCGCTCTGGCGTGACCAAAGCGGCAAAAACAACGTCGTGCAGGTGCATATCCTGAAAATCAAAAACAAGTACATCGGTCTGGCCAACACCAGCCAGGAATTCGAGTGGAACCGCGCAAACGGCCGGTTCAGCATCCCGGCGGCGTATTCCGACGCGGATTGTCCGGATGCTGAATCCGGGCGGGGAGCAAAAGACTGACATGGGAATCAAATGCAAAAAATGCGGCCGGTTCATCGGCAATTCGAACTGCTCGACCGCGGGCAGGATTGCGGATGGCTATCGGGGACGGCTGGAATGTGATAAATGCCTGGATCAATCGAAAGGAAAGGACTTTGAGCAATGGCAAAACGAGGGATCGACCCGGACGAGTTCGGAATGTGGGAATGCTGCGAACCGGGAGTGTTCAATACCCGGCACGGAAGATGCAGAAAATGCGGCAAACCAACGATCCTGCCCTGCGTCAGAAACTGATGC
>CAZRFG010000426.1:0-2768 GCA_964599205.1 uncultured Victivallaceae bacterium | reverse complement strand
CAGGAAAATTGAGATTTTCCGTTTGACTATTTACCTCTCATAGGAGGTTTGAAAAAAGGGAGGGGACGCGGGGGAGGGTGAAAAAATTTCCTCAAAATTTTTGCTCTCTCCCGTGCGGGCCGGGGTGCGCCGGGGGCGCGTGTCAGGGATTGATGATGACGAAGGCGGGGAGGCCGTTGATCTGATAGCGGTCGAGGATTTGTTTGATCGCGGGGTGGTTGAGTTTTTCGGCCTGGAATTTGGTGAAGGTGAAGTTGGTTTTGATTTCGTTCTGGACGGCGGGGTTGGAGAGGACGTTGCGGTCCATTTCGAGGCAGTTTTTGCACCACGAAGCCCAGAAGTCGATCAGGAGGGGCTGGCGGTTGGCTTTGGCGGTTTGGATGGCCTGTTCGAGTTTGGCGATTTCGCGGTCGGGGTTGCCGGAGTTGGTGGAGAGAGTGATGCCGAGATAGGTATAGTAGCCGCCGGCGATGATGATGATGATGCCGAAAGCGACTTTGATGTGGTTCATCCAGGCTCCGGGTTTGGGCAGGATGGCGAGGCCGCCGCCGGCGAGGGGCCAGGGGAGGGCCATGCCGATGCCGAGGACGAAGGGGAGCAAAATACCGGACGCATGGCCCGCGCCGTAGAGTTCGGCGGCGAGCACCAGGACGGCGATCAGGACGGGGGCGACGCAGGCTCCGGCGAGCAGTGCGGCGACCACGCCGAGGGCAAAGGCGGTGAGGTTTTTGCCCCAGTTGAGCCGGGTCGGGTCGACTTTGGCCGAGAGCGACGAGAAGTCGAGGTTGAACGCGCCGAACATGGCGAAGCTGAGGGCGAAGAAGATGCCGCCGATGATGAAGTTGAAGGCCGGCGAGGCGTTGAGTGCGCCGAAACGGGCTCCGGTGAGGACCGCGGCGACGCCGAGCAACCCGTAGGCGGCGGCCATGCCCGCGCCGTAAATCGAGCCGCGGAGGACGCCGGTGCGCCAGGAGGAGCCTTCGGCCCCGAGGATGGCGAGGTTGACCGGGATCATCGGTAGGATGCACGGGGTGAGGTTGAGCCCGATGCCGCCGAGGAGGGCAAGGAGGAGAATGGCGAGGATGCCGCGCGACGCCCACGGCGAGGCGGCGGCCGCCGCCGGGTTGTCGGGGGTATTGCAGAGGAAGCTGAGGAACTGGTCAGCCGACATGGTTCCTTCGATCTTGCGGTAGGCCGGAGCGACGGCGGCCGGGGCGGGTTCCGGGGTTGTCGGGGCGGCGACCGTCGGGGCGGCTGCTCCGGAGACGGTCCGGGTGAAGGATTTGGGGAGAAAACACACTCCGGCGGACTGGGCGGTTTTTGACCGGCAGCCCTGATAACGGACTTCAAGCTTAAGTTCACGGGAATCAGCCGGCAGCGGCAGTTTCCACACATGTTCCCCGGCACTGTAGACCATGCTTTGTTTGCCGGTGAACTGATCCTGGATTTCGCTGGACGGAGGAGCTTGCCATCCCTCGAGGATCCGGTCGCCGGAGCTGAGCTGGAGCCGGGTCTGGTCGACGTACAAATAGCAGTCGGGGGCAACCTTCACCTTGACCTCAATCGCGCCGGGCCGGAGCTCCTCGCTCCAGACGAAAGGCTGGGGAGCTCCGGCGGCGGCGAAGCCCGAAATCAGAGCCAGCAGTAAACCGAGCCGTTTCATTATGGTTTCTTCTCCTCGTTCTTTTTCAAAATGGCTTCGATTTCCATGATGCACACGGCCGGGGACTGAATACCGATCACTTGTCCGAGCACTTTGCCGTCTGGATTGACGATGAGCTGGGTCGGAAAACCTTCGACTTCATACTGCTCATAGAGCTTGTCGTTGGCTTCCGTCTGGTTTGGCGGCAGCGGGTTGCTCTGCGGAAAATCGATATAGACCAGTACCAGTTTCGCTTTGGCGAAACTGATGAACGCTTTATTGGTCAATACCTTTTCCGCAAGAAGCTTGCAGTACGGACACCAGTCGGAACCGGTGAAGAGAAGATAAATTTTTTTGTCGCTTTCTTTCGCAGCCTTTTGGGCGGCGGCGAAGTCGGTGAACCACTCTTTGCCGGGCGGCGTGGCCTGCAAAGTGAAGATGGCGGCGACGAACAGCGACAGGACGATCAATTTTTTCATAGTATCCTCCTTTCAAGGTCTCCGCCCCGGGGGCGGAACCGGTTTTGCAACCGATTGCTTGTCATTGTCTTTGAGTATTTTTTCGAGTTTTTTGACGTAATTGTCAACCCAATTGGTGCCGACTACCGAGCCGATGATTTTGCCCTGGCTGTCGAGAATGAACGCGGTCGGACAGTTGACGACGCCGAAATCGCCGGCCAGCGCCAGATTTTTGCGCTGTCCCGCATTGGCCGGCCTGGTCCGCTTCGAGAATTCCAAAAATACCATCACCAGGTCGTTATTTTTCAAAAATTTGTCAAAGCCGGACCGATTCAGCACATCCGCAGTGAAACGGGCGCAGAATGGACAGCGTTCCTGATCGATGAACAGCACATAGAGGTTCCGCTTTTCGCTCGCGGCAATCTTTTTGGCCGCGTCGAGATCGGTCAGCCAGCGCGGGTCGGGCGGCGCCGCCGTCAAACCCGGCCAGACCAAAGCGGTCAGAATTGCGGATAACCACATCCGGCGCATGGCGATTCTCCTCGTTGAACAAGGGGCTCGAAACCGTTGCGGTCAGAGCTCCGGCAAGCCGGCGACCGACTCGAAGCGGTGAACCGGCCAGCCGGCGGCGCGGCCGCCCTCGAGGCAGACTTCGCGGTCGTCGATGT
>CAZRFG010000425.1:0-2781 GCA_964599205.1 uncultured Victivallaceae bacterium | reverse complement strand
CTTCGAAGTCGCACCGAAAAAGGGCTGGACGCTTTACCCCGAAGAGGAGTTGACGCGGCGGGCTAACGCGACTATTCGCGGGGAAAACGACTCATTCTGTCTGCAACTGTCGTTTTTTTGTGACACACCAGATCTGGCCCAATTCAATACGCCGGAAAAGATGAAAGCGTATCTCCAATATACCGCCAGAGAATATTTCGATCAATCATTGGAGAAAGAAAACCGGTTGCGCGTCCAGATCCGGCCTTTCGCTCCCGCCGGGCGTTTTGGATACGCGGCCCGCTTCACCGACCGGAAATACCAGTCCGCGCCGGTTCCCCACGGAGAATGGAAATACGTCACCGCCGGGATTTTCCGGATCGGCAAAGATTCCGCATTGCGGTTTGAACTGCTGACCAACTCGGTCGACGACGACGCATATCTTGAGTTGCTGGATTACGTCGCCGCCTTTGCCGTCCCGGAAAAAGGCGGTGATGGTTGGGCGGTCGATGGCGCACAAGCGGCAAAGCTCGCGGCAGCCGAATTCGCCAAGCGCTACACCCCCGAATCGTTGCGGAGCCAGCGCCCCTACACAGTCATCCGTCAGAACGACAAGTTTCTGGTGCACGGAAATATGTGGGTGCTGGCCGTGTTCGATTTCGCGATCGCCGAAATCGACGGTAAAACCGGTCGCGTCGAAAAGGTCAGCCACAACAAATAGTTAAGATTTGATATCAAGCATGATCCGGCGCAAAAATCAGAGGTAAACAGCGATGAAGACGATACCCCGCTATCAAGTCCGTTTGCCCGGCGAAGAGAAAGAACTCGACGGGCTTGAAATCCTGGAGAAATTCCGTCGTCATGAACTTACCACCGTCAACGCGATCCGGCCGGTCGAGGGCGGCGAGTTGCGCGAACTCCGGGCCGATCCGGTGCTTGCGCCGGAAGTGTGGCGGATGTGGCAGGGCCTGCGGCGGGCGCGGTCGGTCAAATTTTTTCTCTTGATGCTGACGTTTTCATGCCTGATGCTGTCGATGGTATTCTGGCCGCTCGCGTTTCCCATATTCACCATCGCCGGGTGGCAACTGATTTTCTTCTGGACTGCTTTTTATATCTTCTTCATCATTTCACTGTTGCTCACTACTATCAATCCAGAAGAGCAGAAGAGGCAGTGGCGATTTCTCGTCCCCCTGTTCAACAGCGTGGCCGGTTACCGTGAAATCCGGGAGGTGATTTCGCATGTCCCCGACTCCCGGCAAAAAGCGCTCGGCATCCTCAATTTCTCGGTATGGGCGGCGCTCTCCGTTGGGTACGTCACCACCTGGTTCGCGCCGGGAACCCGGAGCGGCGGGTTGCTGGTATACGGCATCTACAGCGTCTTTCTGATCGGGCTGCCGGTGCTCTTTTTCTCACTCCTCCCGGTCATCCATGAGCGCGCCAACGCCTGGCTCCGCGCCAATCCGGAGCCGGAAAAGCCCGACGCTCCGTCCCCCCTGCGGTCAGCGGCACAGAAACAGCAAACTTTCCTCCTGCTCCGCATCGGCGTCAATCTCCTGCCGGGCGTTTTGCTGCTGGCAGCCATGCTGACCGTGCCCTACGCCGCGGTCGGCAAAATCCGGCTGGCCCGGATCGAGCATCAACTGCGGGCCCAAAATATCCGGTTCGACTTTTCCCAGTCAGAGTCGAACTCGGAAGTCCCGATCATCCTCCGGGAAATTCCCGTCCCGCCCTTCCCCGCACAGTATCAGTCGCTCTTGCGGGGAGCCACGCCGCCGCCGAGTTTCGCCGCCGAACTCGCCGTCCGCCGCCAGGCGCTGGACGATTTCCGCCACGCCCTGCGGCAATATTTACGCACCGGAAACGCCGGGATCGGCGGCGATGAACCGGACGCAAAGGCAATGAGGGAAAAAATCGATGCTTATCTCGACTGGCGCAAAGCCGCGCTGCTGGCCGCTCCGGCTCCAGGTGATGGCCTCGAACTGATGGCCGACTGGCGGCTAATTTTCGAAGCATTGAGCAAGGCAAGGCCGGAATCGGCTTTTTTCGAGGCGCAACGTTTCTGCTACAAGCACAAAACGCTGCTCGAACTCCGTCTCGACCGCCTGACCGACCGCGAGCTGGAAACCGCCGGTGCCGAACTCCGGGAAGTCGAAGCCCGGCTGGGCGCGCTGGCCGCGACTCAGGTCTTCGCCTCATGTACTTTTTACGAACTTTTGTTGGACAAAACCAACTTCATACTCCGTTTTTACCGGGATAACATTCAGGCAAGCGTCCTGGAACTTGCCGCCCGTCAAGCGGATCTGCTCCAGTTCGACTACTTCCAAAATCACCTAAAATATCAGGAATTCACGGCATATCGTGCGCAGATCGGGCTTCCGCTGGGATTCTTACTTGCATCCCGCACTTCCAGCGACAATGACTTCAATTCGGCGACCCGCGCCGACTTCAGGATCACTGCGACGGCAATTGAATTAGAGCAATACCGTCGCCGCCACGGGGCCTATCCGCTCAAGCCGCAACTTCCGCTGGATCCTTTTTCCGGCGAACCCTTGCGCTGGCTTCCCGGCCGCTTTCTCTACAGCGTCGGCCCCGACCTCTGCGACGACGGCGGTCGCGCCGATCGGTCAAAGCCCGGCGAAAATTACGACCTCGTCTTCAAATTCCCGGCCCATCCCTCAGGCGAACCCCGTTCCGAAGGAATCCGGCCATGAAAATGATCCTCCGAAAATGGATTTTCCCAACCGAGCCCGCCCCGGCGGTGTTTTTCACCCTGACGCTGTGGGTGGTAGGATATCTCTTTTT
>CAZRFG010000424.1:0-2809 GCA_964599205.1 uncultured Victivallaceae bacterium | reverse complement strand
ACGTTGTCGTAGAGCCCGCCGCCGGTGATGTGGGCGATGCCGTCGAGGGAGAGGCTTTCCTCCATCGCCTGGCGGATCGCCGGATAGTAGCAGATATGGGGCTTGATCAGCGCTTCGCCGACGGTTTCGCTGCCGAGCTCGGGCAGCCGGGTGTTGACGGTGTACGAGCACTGGGCGAAGAGGATCTTGCGGGCGAGGCTGTAGCCGTTGGTATGGAGTCCGTTGGAGCCGAGACCGATGGCGACGTGGCCGGGGCGGATCTTTTCGCCGGTGATGCGCTTGGCTTTTTCGACGATGCCGGTGATCACGCCGACGAGGTCGAAGTCGTTGCCGTACATGCCGGGCATTTCGGCGGTTTCGCCGCCGAGGACGGCGCAGTTGGCGGCCCGGCAGGCGTCGGCGATGCCGAACAGCACCTGCTCATAGAGCGGGCTGCGGAGTTTGCCGATGCCGATATAGTCCATGAAGTAGACCGGTTCGGCCCCCTGGACGGAGATGTCGTTGATGCAGTGGTTGACGATGTCGTAGCCGACCGTGTCGTATTTTTCCATCATCATCGCGATCATCAGTTTGGTGCCGACGCCGTCGATGCTGGAGACCATCACCGGTTCGCGGTATTTGGAGAGGTCGATCTGAAAGAGTCCGCCGAAGCCGCCGATCGGACTCAACATTTCCGGACGCCTGGTCGCGGCAAACTTGGTCTTGACCTGTTCGAGGAGCGAAGTGGCCAGGTCAATGTCCACTCCGGCGGCTTTGTAGAGATCGCTCTTTACTTTGGTGCTCACGGCTTTGATCCTTCAAGATTGAGAATGAGTTACTGTTACCCCACCCAATATACTGCGAAAAAGACGTTTTTGCAAACCCGCGGCGGAGTTTTTGGGAGAAAGATAAAGTACCCCGGTCAAGGACACTGCCGTTGACCGGGGGACTTGGAATAGGGGAGTTTCGGCTTACATCCCGAAGAACTTCTTGACTTCGCGGTAGCACATGTCCGCGGCCAGCTCCTCGGCGACTTCGAGCGGCATCTGGCCGCGCTCGACCATCTCGCCCAGCACGTCCGACAGCACCCGCCGGAACATCTCAAAGCGCGAACCGTAGGACAGGAGTTTACGCGAATCCGACACCATCCCGGCGAAACAGCTCAGCAAATCCACCGAGCCGATGTATTCCAGCTGCCGCCGCATCCCGATCGGGGTGTCGCAGAGCCACCACGCCGAACCCAGCCGCACCCGCGCGCCGAATGCCCGCGCCATCGTCGCCAGCGTCGGCTGATGACCGGGATCAAGGCAGTAGAGGACGATCTTCAAGCTGTCGTCAAAACGGTTGAGGAGTCTCCGCAAGCCGGGCATCAGGTTCTGGAAGTTGTCCGAAACATCGCCGCCGACATCCGGGCCGAGAGCTTCAAAGAGTGAATCGCGGACGTCCCGCACCGCCCCCGAGTGAAGCTGGAACACCCAGTTTCTGGCCGCGTCGAGCGCCGCCACCTCGAGCAGGAAACACCCCTTGTACGCCCCCACTTCGCGGGCCGAAAGGGTCTCCCCGTCGCGCGCCCGGCGGAAAATCGCGTCGGCTTCGTCAAAGGAGCAGATTTCGCCGTACGGCACTTCCACCCCGTGATCGCTCGCCCGGCAGCCGTGGTCGGCGAAGTAGTCGTGCGATTGCTTGAGCGTGGTCAACAGGTCGGAAAAGGTCCGGATTTTGGTATCGAAACGCTCTTCCAGCCGGTCGATGTAGCCGTTCCAGGTGACCTGGTGGATGTTCATCGCCTTGTCCGGCCGCCAGGTCGGACGCAGCAGGGTGCGGCCGGCTTGCCGGTTGACTTCGTCGTGGAGGTCGAGTTTGTCCGCCGGGTCGTCGGTGGAGCACATCACTTCGACTTTGAGTGTATCCTTGAGCAGCGCGAGCGGTTTCGACTCGGGCCGGGCCAATGCGGCGTTGGCTTCGTGCCAGATGGTTTCGCCGGTCGAGGCGGAGAGCAGCAGGTCGATGCCGAAGCAGCGGCGCAGATCGAGGTGGATCCATTCATAGACCGGGTTGCCGGCGATTTTCGGGAAGACTTCGGCGAGTTTGAGGAACTTTTCGTGATTGGAGCGGTCGCCGGTGATGTATTCCTCGGGCACGCCGCGTTTGCGCATCACTTCCCAGACGTAGTGGTCGGTGGCGGCGAAGAGCTGCCAGACGTCGCGGTAGTTTTCGTTGGCGGCAATTTCGCCCACGTTGGCGTGGTTGTGCGGGTCGATGACCGGAAGGTCTTTGATCTTCTGGAAGATCTTTCGTCCGGTTGCGGTCAGCATCAAATAATTGTCGTCGAGAAACGCCATCTCTTCCTCCCTGTTCAGGTGTTTGAGTTTTCACGTTTGGTTGTATCAAATCAAAATATTCCGGTCCAGGGCCGCGCCCTGGCGCGGAGTCAAGAGGGCGCGGAGCCCTCTTGTGGAGTGTGAGGTGAAACCTCACCGTTCCCGCTCCGGGCGGGCGCACTGCGCCTTTGACTCTCACCGCTCCGTTGTCGCGGGTGGCCAGAAGCTACATCGTGCGTTATTCCCCCACCGAGCCGAGAGAGCGTCAGCGACCGGCTCGGTATCCCGAGGGCGACGGTCGCCCGCCGCTGAGCCCGGCCCGAGCGGAGGACGCGACCGCGTCCGGAGCGCCCGGCCGCGCCAGCGCCCGCCCACCACGGTTAAATCCAAATCTCTCCTCCGTGCCTCCGTGCCTCCGTGCCTCCGTGCGAAACCTTCTCCCGGTATCCCGGGACTGCTTCGCTCGATGTCGTTCGCCGGTCACTTCGTGACACCGCTGCCGACCTCGC
>CAZRFG010000423.1:0-2812 GCA_964599205.1 uncultured Victivallaceae bacterium | reverse complement strand
GCCCGTTTTCATCCTTGCCGTTCGGTCCGACGCTCCAGATTTGAAGCGCCGGAATATCGATGCGCTGAGTTGTACACCAGACGTTGGCGAAGAATTCCCGGTCATTCGGCTTGCCAATATCCACTTTCCCTTCAAAAGTCGGAACCATTCCCAGCTGCCAGTGCAGCGGCTTTCCGGAGAACGGGTCAAGCGGCAACTCCGGCGGATTTTCCGGAAACCGGCCGTATTGCCGGCGATGCTTTGCGGCTTCGATCAGGGTGCTCATCGCACGGAAACCGGCGGTCAATTGTGGAAAGAAGCGTCGGTCATAGAGCCCTCCGGGAAAATACAGTTGCCTTAGTGGAATTGCTTCATCGGGAAAGCCGGGCGCGTTTAAAATTTCGATCGCCTCAAATCTCTGCTTCAGCTGGTAAATGCGATACATCGGGGAGAGATAACGCCACGATTTTGGTGACAGAGGGCGAAAAGGAGCGGTCATATGTGCCGGATTGACGATCGCATTGTCTTCGATATCGACCGCGTTGATCAACTCGAGGCTCTCTTGCCTGCGGAACGCTTCTTTGGTTGCCTCCTCGCCGTTTAGCAAATCATTCGATTCCAGGCTGAGGCGATCAAGAAAACGTTCGTCGCCGAGACCTGATTCGAGCAATTGCTGGCCCATATTTCGTAACGACTGCTGCTGATAGCTCCAGGCATTCAACAGGAAACGCGCACTCTGACCCGGACCGACCGGCAGGCGACGCAAACATCCGAACATCCGGTACGCGGAAGCGAAATCACGCTTTTCGAGCGCCAGACGTATATACCAGGAGCCAAGCTGTAAATTTTCGCTGATTTTTCGTGAATATTTCCACTGCTCTTCAAATGAAAGCGGCGGATCGGGGCTGAGCTCTTGCTGTGGCGGCGGTGCATCGGCAAGAGCCAGCAACTTTTGCCAGTCGGCGGATTGCGTGTCGAATTGTTTCTCAAGCAGGTTCTGCTGCTCCGGCGTCAAGACGGTGTCGCGCGCATCCATCGTATAGTGCAAGGGCAACTTTGCTTGGAGCCGATGAAAGATTTCTCCCGCCTGCCGTCGGAACCAGTCCGCCGCCGCGGCATCGGCTTGATCCGGTTGCTTTTTGTCGAGTTGTGACTGGAATTTTGCCAAGGCTCCGGCAAAGCGGTATTCCACGTACCCCATCGCCGCCAATGACGCTGCATAGATGATTCCGCCGGCAATCAGGAGACTTGCGGTTGCCCGCCCGAATATGGTTCTGAACCGGATGTGCGCCAAGCCGCTGAAAAAGCGGGCGTATCCGAGATACCCCGCCGTTAGAAGCAGCATCCCGACCGCGAGCGTGATGGTCCAGCCGGTTTCCGAGAGTTGCAGCAGATTGGGAATCGTCCGGAACGCCGCTTCGGGAGCGTAATAGCGAATTCCGCTGTGGAGACAAAAAGACCAGACCGGAATATGGAGCAATGCGCCGGGCAGAATAAGCAGCGCAATCACGTTTCCCGCCACACCGGCCGTAAAGGCAAGCGCCGTTTTGCGGTCGGCGCCGCGGAGCGCCAACGCGGGAATCAGGATTTGAAAGAACAGCGGAATCAAATATACGATTGCCGGCAATGAGTCCTGCCGAAACGCGAAGACTTCGACCCCCACCCAAATCCCGGTGAGCCAGAGCGCCGCATTGCGCATCAACCGCGAACGGTATCGTTTTTTCAACGCAAGGTGATAGAAGCGCACCGTGAGGATCAACGCATAGAGCAACAGTGCGATCGAGACCCAGAATACCGGTGTTCTAAAATCCATCACGATATTTTCATTCCAGCGAAAAATAGTCAGGCGCAGAATATTCAGTGAGATCAGCAAAAAAGTTCCCACCGGAAAAACCGTGAGCCCGAAGAGTGCGCCTTGCGCGGGAGCATCGACAAAGAACCATCGCCGTAACATTTTTTTCATGGCTTGACCCTCATAATCACCCGGACATCGTCGCCGAGCCCGTTTTCATCCTTGCCGTTCGGTCCGACGCTCCAGATTTGAAGCGCCGGAATGGTTTTGCGTTGCCAAGGTGACTGGAAGCGGTTATAGCTGTCACGCGGAGCCGGATCGGCTGCGATGGTCGATTTGATGATTTCGCAGTCGCCGATCCGGGACAGGACACCGGGGGACAACGATACGACGGGCGGCAGCTCCCGCACCGGGTATTGCCGGAAAAGGAGCGCGAGGATTCGGCAGCGCATTTCAAAGGCATGGATTTTTTTCTCCATATTTCCAAGATATAGGAGTTCGGGACGATATTGCCGTCCGGCTGGGGCGGAGCCGGCGATCGATTGAAGCACGACTTTTCGATCGTGGTATTCCCGCCAACGGAGCGACGGCAATAAATATCCGAAAAGCCGGGTCGGGAACGGGCTGAACGGCGGCCGCTGGCCGCTGGTTATATAGTGTCCCTCATCGCCGCGCCGCTGGTAATGAAGATAGGTCACTGCCGCCACATAAAACACATTTCGCTTGAATTCAGCGAGCTGTTCCGCTTCGGCATCAAGTTCGGCGGCGAGATCGGCGGCTTGAACAGCGGAAAGCTGGCCCGACTCCAGCAGCCTTTCGAGCCAGTTGAGCCGTGTATTTTCAAAGCGGGTGAAGTCTCCGGAATCGATCCGGTTGAGCGGACGAAGCTGGATCATATCGGCATTACGAAGCGCCCGGACGACCTGTAGCGCGGTATCGATTCTGTGGTTTGCGAGCGCTTCCTCGACGGCAAAGGGTCCGAGTCCGGCGAGGATGGAGGCCGCGACGTTTTCAAGCGGGCGAAGATGGATCGCATCTTCG
>CAZRFG010000422.1:0-2828 GCA_964599205.1 uncultured Victivallaceae bacterium | reverse complement strand
CCATCCCCGCCTCTTGGTCAACCCCGAAGCGCTGGCCGCAATCAAAGCCAATTTTTAGGAAGGCGTCAATGCCGAAGTCTGGAACAGCGTGGCGGCGAACGCCCGCAAGCCCTTTGTCTTCAACCCGCCGCCGGACAAGGAAGTGATGTACGACCCCGAGGTCGCCGAGGCAATTTCGCAGAAAGCCTTTTATTACCTCGTCACCGGCGACCGCACCGTCGGACGGGAGGCGATTGAGCTTGACAGAGCCTATCTCGGCCGGGTTATTTTCGGCAACGGGCAGGACATCTGCCGCAAAGTCGGCGAAATGATCTACCGCACCTCGCAGGTCTACGACTGGTGTTACGATCTCCTCACCCCGGAGGAAAAAAAGTGGTTCCGCGAACGCATGCTCTATTTCGCCGGCGAACTGGAAATCGGCTGGCCGCCGTTCAAGCAGTCGGTCAATGTCGGGCACGGCAATGAAGCGCAGCTGTCGCGCGATCTCCTCGCCATGGCGATCGCAATTTACGACGAGGATCAGGAACCCTACCGCTACGCGATGTATGAAATGCTGGAAAAATTCCAGCCGGCCAAGCGTTTCCTCTATCGGAGCGGCCGTCACGACCAGGGCTCCGGCTACGGCGGCTACCGTTTCTCCTGGGATCTCTTTGCCGCGCTGCAGTTTCGCCGGACCTTCAATTATGAGCTGCTGGAGCCGGAAACCGGCAAAGTTCCCTATTACTGGCACTATATCCGCACCCCCGACGACCGGCTGCTGGTCGAGGGCGACGCCAACTGGGCCTGGGCGCAGCGCCGCTTCGGCAATCAGCCGGTGCTGCTGACCGCGCTTGCACTGTGGCCGGATCCCGAGCTCAAGGAGGAGTTCCGGCGGCTTCGTCCCAAAATGGATTATCCGACCGATCCGGTGTTCTTTTTGCTGGTCAACGATCCCTTCCTGAAGCCGGAAGACCGCCGCGCCGAATTGCCCTTGCTCCGCGCCACCCGCGCTCCGCTGCCGGGATTGGCGGTCCGCACCGGCTGGAATTTCAGCAAGGCGTCCAATGACGTGGTGATCACCATGCACGGCGCGGATCACCAGCTCCGCAACCACCAGCACCTCGATGCCGGCGCGTTCCAGATCTATTACCGCGGCCATCTCGCCGCCGACCTCGGCCAGTACAAGACCTACGGCATGCCCTACGACTGGAACTTCGCCAAGAGCACGGTGTCGCATTCGGCGATGCGCTTCCTCGATCCCGAGCAGAAGAATTTTGCGATGGGCCCCCAGTTCACCGCCAACTCCGGCGGCCAGGAGGTCAAGGGCTGGTGGCCCCCGGCTGACCTTGACGAGATGAATTCCGAGGGGATTTACCGCAACGGCAGTACGGTGGCCACCGGCTGGGGACCGTCGGACAAGAAGCCCGACTGGGCCTTTATGGAAGTCGATCTCGGGATGCTCTATCCCAACCGGGTCAAATCCTATTCGCGGACCTTCGTCTATTTGCCGCTCGGGCAACCCGACACTCCGGCGCTGCTGGCGGTGCTCGACCGTTTCACCAAGGCGGCCGACCGGGTGATCCCGATCTTCCAGCTGACCAGCTTCGCCGCGCCGGTCGAGAAAGACGGCCGCATCGAAGTCGTCTACGCCCCCAACGGCCCGGTCGGCAAGCTGACTATGGAGACCTTGATCCCGTCGTCGGCCCGGAAGACCATCCTGACCGGCAAAGCCGCCCATACCGTCGGCGGTGAATTCTTCCCGCCGCGGGTGCCGGACGCTCCCGAGGCGAAGGGAAGCCGCACCGAAGTCACCGGTCCCGGCAATGTCTTTTTGAACCTGATCCAGATTCAGGACGGAGCCGCCGCCCCGCTCCCGGCCTCGAGCCTCGAACGCGACGGCCGGGTCGTGCTCACCGTCGCCGGCCGGCTGGTCGACTTCGGCGATGCGCTCCAGCCTGATGCCGGAGCGGTCTCCTGGCTGGTCGCCAAGCCGGGAACCAAAGTCCTGATCCTCGACCTCGCCCCCGGCGTCCGGACTTTGGTCAAGGACGAAAAAGTGGTCGGCAAAGTTGAGATCAAAACAGGGGAGGGGAGCTACGCCGCCACCCTCGAGCCGGGACAGTACGTCCTGCGGCCCTGAGTCGGAACCGCTTCGCCGGGAGAGTTTTCTCCCGGCTTTTTTTTTGTGCGGATTTGCCGCTGCGATTTGAATTGCGGCGGGATGGCGATATATTATACCTATACGGGTATATGTACACAAAAACAAAGGTGGTGAAATATGGAAAAAATCGAGGCCGGCTGCGGTTGCTGCTGCGGCGGCAACCGCGAATGCGGGGAGGAGAGTACGGTCCGGCCGACCTTGCTGCGTCTGGGGGCGGCATTCGTCCTCGCTTTGGCGGCGGGCGGTTTCGAGCTGCCGACGGCGGTGAGGGCGGTCGGATTCGGGGCGGCGTATCTGCTCGCGGGGTGGCCGGTGCTGGCGGCGGCGTGGCGCAACCTGAGCGGCGGCCGGGTGTTCGACGAGAACTTCCTGATGTCGGTCGCTTCGCTCGGAGCTTTTGCGATCGGTGAGATGGCCGAGGGGGTGGCGGTGATGATTTTTTACGGCGTCGGCGAAATGCTGCAAGACGCCGCGGTGGCCAAATCGCGCGGCAACATCGAGAAACTGATGGACTTGCGCGCCGACCGCGCCAATGTCCGGCGCGAAGGGGAAATCGTCGCCGTCGCGCCGGAAACGGTTGCGGTGGGCGAAGTGATCGTGGTCCGGCCGGGGGAAAAAGTGGCGCTGGACGGGGTGCTGGAGTCGGGAACCGGCTTCCTCGACACCCGGGCGCTGACCGGCGAAAGCG
>CAZRFG010000421.1:0-2846 GCA_964599205.1 uncultured Victivallaceae bacterium | reverse complement strand
GACCACATTGCGATAGCCGCGGGGGTGGTTGCCGAAGCGGTCTTCGAGGAGAGGATAGGGCGGTTTTTCGTCGCTCCGGCGGCCCGCGCCGAAATAGAGATAGTCGGAGAACTCGGGATTGGGGCGGCTCCGGCTCGGGCAGCGGTAGACTTCGTCATCGGCCAGGTAGTCGGTCTTCTTCAGGGTCTGAAGGTCGGGCGGCATAAATCCTTCGTAATCCTTGGCATACTGTCCGAGGGTCATGCAGATTGCCTTCATATTGGAAAAGCAATTAATTCGTTTGGCCTTTTCCTGCGCCCGGCCGGTGCCGGGGAGGAAGACGAGGAGAAAGGCGAAGAACAAAAGCAAATAAACCGGGAAACTGCCGATTTTGACCCATGAATGCGGTCTCAAAAAGGCCCGCACCGCCAGCGTCGCCGACGTTGCCAGCCCGGCGAAGCAGAGCAACCGAATCCAATATTCAAAGCCGAAGGCGGTGAAGTCTTCCCAGCGCTCATACCACTTTGGGGAAAGATAACCGTACCACCATCCCGGATGGTCGGCCAGTGGCCACAGCACGAAAGCGATGAGCGCCCAGACGAGCGCCAGATAGACGGTCGGCGAACGGAATGCCGCTTTGAAGAATTTACCGATCATCATACCCTCCCTCTTGATCGATGCCGCCCGGAATCCGGGCACAAAAAAACCGGGCATTTGCCCGGCTTTTTTGAGGAGCTTTTCAGCTTAGAGGCTGATCGCTTCGCTCGGGCACTCGCCGACGCAGGCGCCGCAATCGATGCAATCGGATTCCTTGACGACGGCGACGCCGTCCTTCATTTCGATCGCGCTGACCGGGCAGGCCCCGACGCAAGCTTCGCAACCGACGCACTTCGAGCTGTCAACTTTAGCAGCCATTTTCTTCTCTCCTGAGTTTTTTTGGTTGGGTTTTTTTCCGTGATACTATAGCACCGGAAGCGGAAAAAGTCAAAATAAATCAATAGAATAGTTGTAATATATTGCAGTGTCGGGTGTTTTATGAACTTTCCGGCGAACGGCAAAAGCGCCTTACGGGCGGCAGGCCGGCAATTTTCCGCCCGCATCGTAGACGCCGAATTGTTTGGCCGCTTCGACGATGGCGAAGAGGTTCTCGTCCGGGGTCTCCGGGCCGCACTGGTCGCCGGTCGAGAGGATGAAGCCGCCGTTCTCGCCGGCGTCGGCCATCGCTTTTTTGGCGGCGGTGGTGACTTCGGCGGCGGAGCCCTTCAGCATCACGTTGGTGGTGTGCAAATTGCCCATCAGGGCGAGGCGTTTGCCGTATTGGGCCTTGACGTCGGCCAAAATCACATCGCCCATCGGCGGGATTTCCAGCGGATTGACGCAGTCGAGCCCGGTTTCGTCGGCGAGAATTTTCAGCAGCGCCAGCGATTTGCCGCAGCTGTGGAGCATCGTCGGCACCCCGGCTTCGCGGCAGAGGCGGGTCATTTCGCGGAGCGTCGGAAGCGCGTATTTGCGCACCATCTCCGGCGAAGAGAGGGTCAGGGTGCCGGAGCCGCCGAGCAGCATGTAGTCGACCGGAATCGCCGCCAGCGTGGCCTTGAGCTGGGCAATGCATTGATGGTGGACGATTTCGGCCCACTCTTCGAGAATTTCCGGGCAATCCGCCTCGGCGTAGACCAGATCGGTCAGGCCGCCCGCCAGCGCGCCGGCGAAATTGTGGAACCCGGGATAGCCGATATTGAGGCCGAACGCCATCTCCCGCTTCTCGTATTCAGCCCGGACGGCAAAGGCTTCGGTGAAATCGAACTTCATTTCGCCCGCGATCAGGTGCCGGTATTTGGGAAAATCGCGAACGATATCCTTGATCGGCTTCTCCACCGGCGAGGGCGGGTCGCCGTGGAAGCACAGATACTTCTCGGCAAGGTCGCCGTCGGGGGTGTGGTAGACCGTAGTTTTGACCACCGCGTTGTCGCCGGCCAGATAGTCGTAGCTCACCTTGGCGCTGTAATGCGGGTTGACCGGGGTGCCGCCGACGCCGTAGCTGGAGGCGTTCCACGCGTCGAAGCCGAATTTGTCGACCATCGCGAGATACGCCCTCCAGAGCGGGATCTGGTTGAAAAAGTAGATATCCCAGAACGGCAGTCCGGTCGATTTGGCCGGAACGTAGTTGGAGATGTCCGGGGCGACCGGAACCCGGTCGGGCACCCGGTTCCTGATCGCAGCTACAAAGCGTTCCCGGGAGTTCATGATTGGTTCAATCCCATGCGAAAATTTTGACGTTGTCGGCGCCCCAGCTTTCCAGCACGGTGAGGCGGAGGGCGGTGACTTCTTTGCCGACCGGGATTACGGCGAGACGTCGGAAATTGTCGTCGATGGTGGCAACTTCGCTCCAGACGCCGGCCGCGTCGCAACTCTCCAGCCGGAATTTCTTGACCAGCGACTCCGGCAGCCGGTAGCGCGGGGTGTTGCGAAAGCGCATGGCGACGATATTGAGCACCCGGCGGGCGAGATCGCTGTCGAAAATGATCCGGCTCTCGGGGACGAAAGTCGGCTTGTCCCAGCGATATTCGACGCTACCGCCAAGCTCGGTCCGCCAGGCGAGGTCTTCGCCATCGACCACCCGGTTGACCCCGGCGCGCAAACCGGCGGGATTGCCGGATGTCGCATGCAATTCAGCCGCCGCGCTCCAGGCCGGAACGCGATAGCGGAAGCGCGGGAGATAGAGGTCGTGCTTCATCAGATTCTGCTGGAGTTCGTCGAGGTGCGAAGAGTAAATGTCGCGCGGACTGCAACCGTATTTTTTGATCAGGCCGGCGGCGGCGCCGACCGCTTCGCCGAGCAAGCCGCAGGTCGCCATCACCCGGGTCGAA
>CAZRFG010000420.1:0-2859 GCA_964599205.1 uncultured Victivallaceae bacterium | reverse complement strand
CGGGATCGACCGGCCCCGCTTTGAACTCTTGCTGACACAACTGCGGCAGCTTTCAAGCGCGCCGGTCGCCGCGATCCGGCGCGAAAACGGGGTGCTCGCCTACCAGTTGCTCGATTTCCTCCGCCACCCCGTTCCAGAGCCGGCCGTCCCGGAGCCTTTGGCGAAAGTGGCGGCCTATCTTGAGCGCCACTGGAACGCGATCCCGTCGCGCCGGGAGCTGGCGAAGCTTGCGGGGTGTTCGCCGACTCACCTCAACCGGACCTTCCGGCATTTCTTCGGCGAGCCGCCGGGGAGTTACGCCAACCGGCTCCGGCTCCGCCGCGCCGCCGAACTCTTGCTGGCGAAGCCCGGACTCTCGATCAAGGAGGTCGCCGCCGAGGCGGGCTACGGCGACGCGCTCAACTTCTCAACCGCCTTCAGGCGACTTTTCGGCCGTTCGCCGCGCGAGTTCCGGCAACACCATCCGTGAACCCGTGTTTTGCCGGCATCCGGCGCCAGCAAGAGGGGGCGATCTGATTTTGATCAGAAAATAGACTGAAAAAGACAATCGATTCTTGATTGCCGGTTTCTCCGATGATATAATCTCCGGATTGAAAAATCGCTGAATCGGAAGATGAAATGTCACCAGGGAGTGCTGTTATGATCCGCTTGTTCGCATTGTTCGCTTTGTGTCTGGCTGGTACGACGCTTCGGGCCGGAACGGTGCCGGAACCCGAGGCGCTGTTCCGGATGAGACCCGACCATCCCCGTCTGTTTTTGAACTCCGGAGATCTGCCGGCGCTCCGCGCCCGGGCTGCCGGTCCCTGCGCCAAAGAATTTGCCCAGCTGAAAAAAACGGTCGACGAGCTTCCCGACGACGCTCCGGTGATCATGCTGGAAAATCTGTTCACCCGGTTGCCCGGCGGCGCCATCAAACCGGATTCGCCCGGCCGGCACGGCAATACGCTTTTTAAATACAACGGCGGAACCCAGGCGGTGCAATGCGCATTGGTCTACCTCGTCACCGGCGAAAAAAAGTATGCGAAAAAGGCCAAACAATACATCCGGCTCGCCAACCACGTATGCCTGTGGTGCGCCGAGGAGGCCAAAATGTGGGTCGGCTGGACCTCGCATGTCCAGGTCAATATGCTCGCCGCTTACGACTGGACTTACAATGAGATGACACCGGAGGAGCGCCGCGAACTGCTGCTGCCGATGCTCGGCTACATCAAAAAAGCGCGGCAGGGCGGTGAATATAAATTCCGCCGGACCGCCGGTTCGGCATCGACGACCGGAAATTACGGCGAGGATTCATTGCAATGGTACGCCGGAATAGTCGCCTGGAACACCGGCATCGACGATCCCTTGGCAAAAGAATTTCTGCTGAAAGGCGGGAAAATTTTCTTTGACATGCTGAAATTCCGCGAAGAGATGTCGGCAGGTTCCGGACTGCTGGTGGCGCTGACCACGCCGTACAGTTTCAGCATGTACCCATTCGCCAGTTTTCTATTCCTCCACTCCTGGCGGGCGGCTTACGGTCAGGACGTCGCCTCCGAGTGGCCCCACATGGCGGACTACATCAACTGGTTTGACTGGGCCTCGATCAAAATCCTGCCGGATCAGAAGTATCTTACCTACGGTCTCGGCGATTTGTACCACTACGACAACAGCTTTTCGTCAAGCGACATGTACGCTCATATCGCCCAGATGATCCACTTTTACGCCGCAAGCCGGCCCGAACGCGCGCAGCAGGGATATGCGCTGCTGGCCCGGCTGAATGCCGATCAGGGGCAGAATATCCGGGCTTACCCGTTTGTCGCTTATCTGCTTTTCAATTTCGACCCGTCCCGGATCGCCGGGGCGGATTCGCGCAAGACGGTTCCGGACCGGTACTTTTTCGCTCCCGGCTTCGGTTTGCTGCTGATGCGATCCGGCGCCGGGCCGGACGACACCTTCGCCGCCTTCCGCGGCGGTTCGAGCCAGTGGATTCACCAGCACTATGACGAATTGAGTTTCATCATCTACAAACGCGGCTTTCTCGCCCTCGACTCGGGCAGCCGCACCGACACCGCGCACCACCTCTATTATGCGCCGCAGAGTGTCGCTCACAACACACTGCTGATCCATCAGGAGCAGGAGCCGATGCCGACGTTCTGGAAGCCCTGGGGCTATCAGGACGATCATGCCGTCTATTACAACCACGGCGGCCAGAATTCGGCCACCAAAGCCAAGACCCTCGCGCTCCAGAGCACCGCCGATTTCATCTACCTCGCCGCCGATGCCACCGCGAGTTACAGCGAGGTCAAATGCAAAGAGGCAATCCGGCAATTCGTCTACCTGAGACCCGATATTTTCGTCGTCTACGACCGGCTCGAATCGGTTCGGGCGGATCAGCGCAAGGAGTTTCTGCTCCATTTCCAGAACCGGCCGGAACAGATCGGGCCGAACTGCTGGGTGGCCGGGAACGGCGGCAAGTTGTTCATCCGGACCTTGCTCCCCGCCGCCGCGCATTACGAAGTGGTCGGCGGCCCCGGCAAGGAGTTTTTCGCCTCCGGACACAATTGGCCGGTTTCCAAAGACCCGGATTGGCAGAAGCGCTATCTGGTCGCCGGGGCATGGCGGCTTGAGGTCAGCGATCCGCAGCCGGCGGCCGCCAACCGGTTTTTGCACTTCCTGCAGGCGGCGCTGCCGGAAACCGAAAAGCCGGTGGATGCGGCTTATACTGCCGGCAAGGACTGCGACGAAGTCAATTTCACCGATCCGGCCGGGGGCAGGTGGACGCTGTCATTCCGCCGGACCGGCGAAGTCGGTCTTCATATCCGCCAGGTGCGCGCCGACGGCACGGTGGCCTTTGACGCCGGATTGCCGAACCGGATCGAA
>CAZRFG010000419.1:0-2882 GCA_964599205.1 uncultured Victivallaceae bacterium | reverse complement strand
ATGAAGAAGCTTGATTTGCATGTTCATTGCGATGTCGCCGATCCGGCGGCGGTGGCGGCTTTTGCCGCGCTTGCCGAAGCGGAAAACACCCTCGTCGGGCTGTCCGGCGGCGCGCGCTACGGCGCGATGGATCTTGTGCCCAATGCCGAAGTGCTGAAAATTGCCCGAGAGTTTCCCGGAACCTTCATCCCGCTGGCCAAAGTCGACCTTTGGGACGCACCCGGCGACCCGGAAACGATCCGCCGCTTCGCCGGGGAGGGTTTCCGCGCCCTCAAATGCATCTATCCCTATTACGAATACGATCACGATTATTACATGCCGCTTTATCAGGCGGCGGCGGAGTGCGGGCTGCCGGTTTTGTTTCACACCGGCAACTTCCGGCCCTCGGCGGCGGACCGGGAATTCCGGCGGCCGGTGCTCAAAAATATGTCGCCGCTCAATATCGACCGCATCGCCCGGAGTTTTCCCGAGCTCAGGATCGTCATCGCCCATCTCGGCACCACCTTCTGGCGTCACGAAGCGGCCGAGATGATCAAGCTGCATGACAATGTCTATGCCGATCTCGCCGGCAGCGGCTCCTGGCAGGATCTGTCGGCGGCGGAGCTGGTCGACTTGCTGCGGCGGCCGATTCACCTCTACAACGGCGATTTTTCGGGGTTCGCCAAACTGGTGCTCGGCTCCGACGGTTACATTTCGCGGCCGGAGCCTCTGGTGCGCGGGCATCTCCACTATGAAATGCTGCTCGACAAGATCGGTCTCCCCGCCGAAGTCCGCGCGGGAATCATGGGCGGCACCGTCGCCGAATGGCTCGGGATCAAACTCTGAAGTTGAGATTTGCTCGAATGTCCCGGCGTCGGAGAGAGACGCCTTGCCGTTCCCGGTTGAGGATGCAGCAAACCTTGAGCCCAAGTTGGCAAGGCGTCTCTCTATGGCGTCGGAAAACGCCGCCCTCCGGCGACGCGGCTCAGGTTCCGCGCCATCCGGAGGGTGGACACTCCCGGATTTGGCCTGAAGCCGTCCGCGCCTTGAGCCATCTTTTGAATTCCCTCGGCCGCGAAATCCTCAAGAAACAATTCACATTGTCTCCTTCCGGTTTCACGACCGATTGATTTTCAAAATCCGGGCTCAAGTCATCGGCCTTTTCATGCCGCATCCGGGCTTCGTTCATGCTTTTTTGAGTTCTTCGACCCAGGCGGCGATCCGCCCGGCGGTTTTGCCCGCTTCGTTGTCTTCGTCGAGGGCGAGGCCGCAGAAGACGCCGCCCCGGTCGGCGATCGAGCTGCTGTGGGTATAGCCGTCGGCCGAAGTCGCACCGACCAGTTGCGCCCCGCGCGATTTCGCTTTGTCGGCGATGATGCCGATCGCGTCGCAGTAGGAATCG
Source organism: uncultured Victivallaceae bacterium (assembly GCA_964599205.1). Taxonomy (GTDB): domain Bacteria; phylum Verrucomicrobiota; class Lentisphaeria; order Victivallales; family Victivallaceae; genus JAVBUI01. Next base: position 1,501 of record CAZRFG010000419.1, on the reverse strand, counting down.
CCGAATCCGGCCTGATCCCCGGTGCCGAAGACTGCGACCTTTTTGCCGGTGAGATCAGCTTTTTCGAGAAGGTCGATTCCGCTCACCCAGTCGTCCTGCAACTCCCCGACGCCCCAGGTCGAGCTGCCGAGGATCAGGAGTCCGGCGTCGAAATCCGCCGGACCGGCGTTGGCGATATTGACCGGCTCGACGCCGAACGCAGCGGCAATCTGCCGCGCCGCATTGGCGGTATTCCCGGTTGTGCTGCCGAAAATGACTTTGACTTTTTCCATACTCAACCTCCTGTCTTGCGGACGGCAATGCCGAAGCCTAGTGATTAGCTTAACCTAACTTTCTTTGCCAAAGAAAAGCGCTGAGGTCAGCGCCGGTCTTTCTCAATTCGATGGATATAATATAGAGGGTGATTTTAGAAATGCAAATAGGGTCGCCTAACTTTTTTTGAAAAATTTTCAACGCGGTTGACGAGAGGATTTTTTATATCTCGAGTTGTTCCGCTTTATTTTTTAAGGAAAGATTGTTTGCCGTTTGATTTCGGGACTTGGGGTGGTAGTTTTTATGTGATACCGGTTCGGCGGCAGGCGGGACGATTTGTCGGGCTGGCAGATGGCAGACGGTGGTGATCGTTGGCTCGTTTGCCAAGGCCGAAGCCGGGCGGAAAAAAGCTTGGAGACCGGATCATGAACTTGGGCATGGCGTTGGGGGTGCGCGTTGTCAACTGGTGGCGGCGGAAAATCGGGATGTGGGGGATTATCGGTCTTTGGCTGCCCTATTTGCTGCTGGTCGCTTTCTTCGGCGGTTCTTTCTTCATCGGCCCGCTGCGGTTCATTGTTTCCGGACAATGGTTCAAGTTGGTTGCAAGTGGTTACTACTCCAAGCCGTTCCCAAAACAGTGCGTCGGCTGCGCCCTGGATCAGCCCACGGTCGGCAAATTCATGTTCTGGTTTCTGGTCTTTTCGACGGTTTCTCTGATGGTGGCGCTGGTGATCCGGCTGCTGAGCGATTTTTCGCAGAAAAGAAACCGTCTGGCATTTGCGATTCCCTTCGGACTGGTAGCGGTGGCGGTGCTGACCTTCTTCGTTGCTCCGGCGAGTATGCTGGCGCATTACATCTCCGATCTGGGTTTTACGCCGAGGCGGCTTAAGGCGGCAATGATTCTGGCGCTTTGGTTGGCCGGCTGGCTGGCCGCCGCCTGGCTGCTGCTGCGGCGGCCGCGCGATGCCCGCGTGGCCGTCCCCAGTCCTGACGAATGAGGGGAGGGCGGATTGGGGAATAGGGTGGAATGTGGCGAATGCAATTACCCCCCGAACCGAGAGAGCGCAAGCGACCGGTTCGGTATCTCAAGGCCGACGGTCGCCCGCCCTGCTTCGCTCGGGGGCGTTCGCCGGTCACGTTGTGACGCGGCTGCCGACCTCGCTCCCGCAGTGTGGTGTCGGCTCCGCCGACGCGAAGGGGGAGCGCTGCGCTTAGCTTCGCTCGCGTGGATCGCGAGCGACCAGGGGTG
>CAZRFG010000418.1:0-2897 GCA_964599205.1 uncultured Victivallaceae bacterium | reverse complement strand
CCGGGTCGTAGGCGTAGAGCGAACCGTCGGCGGCGAAGTAATTGCGCCTGGCCGGCCCCATCGGTTCGGGGTGGCTCACCAGATACCGCTTGAAAGTCGCCGGGATCGACCCTTTGGTTACCACTTCGCGGGTCACGGGGTCAAAGACCAAATAGTAGTAAACCTTGTCCTCGGCATTGCCGCTGTTGCGGCCAAAGGTGATGATCTTGCCGTCCGCGGTCACCCCGGATTCGGAGTAGTAGATCGCTTCCGGGAAAACCGTGCCGCTCCAGATTACCTTGTCGGTTACGGTGTCCCAGAGGAAAATCGACGCGGTGGCCACCTTTGGCGTCGAACCGGTGCCGCCCAGGATGCTGCCGTTACCGAAAAGGGTCTTGCCGTCCGGACAGAGCACCAGATCGGAAATACTCTGATCCGGAATCACCCCGCGGAACACGGTGACTTTGCGAGTGGCGAGATCGACCCGGACCACTGCGCCGTTGAGATAGCCCTTGATCGGCTGGCTCCCGGTGTAAACGCGGTCGCCGACTTTGGTCAGCCGGGGCATCCGCTCCTGCTGGTCGGTGAGTTCGAGCCGCGCCAGGTTGACCGGGTTCCCCTCCCCCTTGGGCCGGTCGGGCTCAAAGAGGTCGAGCGTCGCCCCGGTGTAGCTGCTGATCAAAAGCCCGTCCGGCGTGTCGAGCAAATCATAACTCTGGGTGCCGCCGCTGCCGCAACGGCCATAGTCGGCGGACTGCAACGTCTTGAGATTGAGACCGAAGGCGTTGGCGGGGAAAATCCCGCTGCCGAAAAGCACGTCCCCGCGCCGCGAGCCAAAACGGTAGATTTCGTGCGGCACCGGCACGGTGGCGGCCGCAATCGACCGGCGTTTGCCGCTCTTGTCCGTGACGATCACCGATTTTTCGCCGAAAGCGACCGCCGTTTCGGTGTCATTGATCATCCGGCTCGGAAAACGCCCGTTGGCCTTGATCCGGTCGGGGTGCTCCGGCCACGGAATCGCGGCGGAGTCGGCGGCGGTCAAACCGTCCGGCGTGCAGCAATAACGCTGATCGCCGATGGTGGTATAGACTTTGCCGCGAAAGAAAAACACCGACGGAATGTAGGTATTCTCCTTCAATAGCGCGGCGATCTGGTCCGGGGTCAGAATCTGTTTTTTCGCCCCGGTTTTCAAATTGACGCTGAAGAGTTCGGGGCGGACCCGGCCGACCGGAGCGTACATCACATTGTCGTCGTCGACCGCGGGAGCGCTCAAGTATCGCTGATCCTTGTCGGTCGCCACCGGTTCGAGGTAGAAGCCCTTGCCGGTCGCCGGATCGACGCCGATGGCGATGGTGCGGGGATAAGTCCCGATGTAGATTTTGCCGTCCGGCCCGACCGCTCGCGAGGCGATCCAGGAACGACCGACGCCTTTGGCGAAGGTGTGCAACTTCTCCAGTTTTTTGGACGAAACCGTGTATTTGTAGATTTTGAACTGATCGCCGGCAAAAACGTAGATGACGTCATTGCCGTACGGCGCAAGTTCGGTGCGGTGGGCGTGCGGGCCGAAGTCGGCGGTGGTGTCGATCCAATGCACCTCGCCGGTGGTGAGATTCACCCCCTGGACCCCGTGGCGGTCGGGCGAACTGATCACCCCCCAGGCGATTTTCTCGCCGGTGGCGAGGATGGTGACGAATTCGACGTCCGACTCCTTGGAGAGCATCGGATTGCCGAGGTTCTCGATGACATAAGTTTGGCCATCTTCGCCGCGGACCGGCGCCGCTTTTTGGGCGGCAAGCTGGAGCGTGTCCGCCGCGCCGGCTCCGGCGGCGGCAAACAGCAGCAGCGCCGCGCCGAGCGCGGTATTCAATCTTGTTTTCATTTCTTTTCACCCTTGGCTTTGGCGCACAATCCCGCCTCGCTCGCAAGCGTTTTGGAGAGATAGCGCTGTCTGGTTTCTTCACTGCGGCGATAAAAATCGTCCCAGATTTCGATTTGAAACTCCTTGACCATATCGGCGCTGCCGACGTCGGAAAGTTCGCTGGTCAGCAGCACCGCCCCGAGGTATCCGGGGTCGGAAATGATCACTCCGGGCCCGTATTTGGCTTTGACGGCTTCCAGTTTCTCCCAGTTCTGAGAGAGGTGGACGACCTGGTAGTCGAGATTGATCCGGGCCGAAATCCGGGGGAGATAATTGGATGAATGCGCGACCCGTTCGCCGACCGGATTGATGATGTTGTTCTCCAGTCCGGCGACCGCGCCGACGAAGTAGCTGCGGCAGTGATACGCGGCATAGTTCTGCATCAGCCCGCCATGGTACATCGAGGAGAAGAGAATCATCTGCGGACGCTCCGCCGCACAACGGTCGAGAAATTCCTGAAAGTTGAGATCGTAGCAGATCGCCATCATCACCCGGCCGAAGTCGGTTTTGAAAACCGGGGCATCGCGACCCGGCAGCACCCCCGCGTCAATCATGCCGGGAATGGTCGGATAGTTTTTATCATAAATACCGGCGACCGCGCCGTCACGCCCGATCAGCCAGCTCGAGTTGCGGCTGGTGCCATCGGGCAGAATCCGGACCGAGGAATAGACGATATAGCAATGGTTGACGCACGCCTGTTCACGGAAGAAATTGAGCATCATATCCCCGCGGAACGCATAATACTCGTTCCGTTCCGCGGTGGACATCACCGGAAAGCGGTCGCAGGCCTCCGGCAGCACGATCAGGTCGGGGTGATCCGGCAGTACGGTATTCAGGTGTTTGAGCCAATGCTCTTTCATGATCCTGACCCCTTCGGCGAAGGATTCCGGCCTGATTTTGAGTTCGGCCGGACCGAGGGAACTGACCACGATGTGTTTCTTTGTCATTTTTTCCGAATCATCCGTTGTTTTGTCCGTTGCCGCCGGAAGCGGTCATTGGC
>CAZRFG010000417.1:0-2898 GCA_964599205.1 uncultured Victivallaceae bacterium | reverse complement strand
GCTTCGCGCTTTTTTATTTTTTGAGCGCTTCGCGTTTTTTTTCAGCCTGCGGCGCTTTTTTTATTTTTTCAGACGCCAGTCGAGGGCACCCACCGGGCAGGCCTCGATACACGCTCCACACTCGGCGCAACTCAGCGGAAAACCCTTGTCAAATGCCGTCCCGACATAGGTAAAGAACCCCCGCCGCTTCGGCGACAACAACGACAGATTCACCACCTCTTTGCACACCTTGACGCAAATTCCACACTTGATGCACTTGCCGCGATCCTGAATGATCACCGGATGGGTGTTGTCATACGCCACCGGCAACTTCGCCCCCGGAATCGCATCCGGCCGCGCCCCGCACGCTTCCGAGTGCTGACGCAATTTGCAGTCCTTCTTGGCCGTGCAACTGCATTCAATGCAACGCTTGCCCTCCCGGGCAATCATCTCCGGCGTCATCGTCAGCGCCACTTCCTCAAAAGTCGTCTTGCGCTTGGCCAGCTCAATCAGTTGCAGCTCCTCACGGTCCGCTTCCGAAACGTCGCTCCGCAAAAAGACCAGGTCTTCCTTTTTCAGGCTCTGCCACGAGCCCCGGGTCACATTGACCAATGGCTCCTGCTCAAAAACCTTGCCGGTCAACATGGTCACGATCTCCTGTGCCATCAGCCGGCCGCCGCCCACCGCTTCCACCACCGTCGCCGCGCCGCTGACACAGTCCCCCGCCGCGAAAACCTTGCCCGCCACCTGGGTTTCCCCCGCCGCGATCGCCAGATTCCCGCGCCGGTCCACCGGCAATCCCGCCGGCGCCTGCGTCGACTGCCCGATCGCCGCAATCACGGTGTCGGCCTCCACCTCGAAGTCGCTTCCCGCCACTTCAAGGGGTTTCCGCCGCCCGGAAGCGTCCGGCTCGCCCAGCGCCATCCGGCGGCAGGTCAGCACCAGTTTGCCCGCCGCGTTTTTGCGAAGCGACACCGGAGCCGCCAGATAGTGGAACTTGACGCCTTCTTCTTTGGCTTCATGAATTTCAATCTTTTCCGCCGGCATTTCCGCTTCGGTCCGGCGGTAGAAACAGTTGACGTCGGGGCTGCCCAGCCGCACCGCGGTGCGGACGCAGTCCATCGCGGTGTTGCCGCCGCCGATCACGATCACTTTGCCCGGATTCGGCGCTTGATTGCCCGCCAGCGCGATGTCGCGCAGGAAGTCGATCCCCTGCAGCGCCAGTTCTTCGCCCTCGCAACGCATCGACGACGCCTGCCAGCAGCCCACCGCCACCGCCACCGCGTCGAACTTCGCACTCAATTCGTCGAGGGTCAGGTTGTCGCCCAGCTTTTTGCCGAATTCGAACTTGACCCCGAGTTTGACGAAGTGGTTGATTTCGCGGTCGAGAATCGCCTTCGGCAAACGGTATTCCGGAATCCCGTAGCGGCTCATCCCGCCCGCCGCCGGCATCGCTTCAAACACGGTCACCGCGACGCCGTTGCGGCGGAAATAAGAGGCCTCCGCCAGACCCGCCGGGCCCGCCCCCACCACCGCGACATGGCGCCCGGTTTCGGCGGGGAGCGTTTCCATATAAGTGTCGTAATACAAATCCGCCGCGAGACGTTTGAAGTCGTTGATCGCGACCGGTTTCCCGTAAACATTGCGCCGGCAGTCCTTTTCGCAGAAACGCGGGCAGACCCGGCCGATGGTCATCGGCAGCGGAATCCGTTCCTTGATGATTTCGAGCGCTTTCAAGTGATCGCCGTTCTTGCCGGCGCGGACGTATTCCTCGACCGCCGCGTGGGCCGGACAAGCCACCTGGCACGGCGCTTCGCAGTCGCCGCTGTGCTCGCTCAACAGCAAGTTGAGCGCGGTACGGCGCATCTCCTGGACGTCTTCCGACGAGGCGTCGATCTCCTGCCCCGGCGCGGGACAGCTCGAGCACGAGGGGAGGAAACGCCCGGTCTTTTTGTCCTTGACCACGCAGACGAAACAGCTGGTGGTCTTGGAAATCCGCTGTTCGCGGCACAGCGTGGGGATGAAAATCCCCTGGCTTTGCGCCACTTCGAGAATGGTTTGCCCCGGCGCGGCGGCGGCGGGTTTGCCGTTCAATATGAATTCGATCTGATTGCTCATTTTCCGCTTATTCCTCGCTTTTGGGGGCGCGTGCGATCGCCTTTTTGGGGCAGATTTCGATACAGCTGTTGCAGCGCGTGCATTTGGCGTTGTCGATCACGAAGTCGGCCGAAATGGCGCCGACCGGACAGGTTTTGATGCAGAGTTTGCACTTGATGCATTTGGCCTGATCGAGCTTGACCGCCACCAGCGCCGAGCACTCGAGCGCTTTGCAGCTGTGATCCTTGACGTGGTCGAGGTATTCGTTTTCAAAGTAGCGCAAGGTCGCCAGCACCGGGTTCGGCGCGGTCTGGCCGAGGCCGCAGAGCGAGCCCGCCCGGACTTTCGGCCCGAGGTCGCGGAGGAAGTCGAGGTCGGCCATTTCGCCGTGGCCGTGGGTGATCCGCTCGAGCGTCTCAAACATCCGCTTGGTGCCGACCCGGCAGAAAGTGCATTTGCCGCAGCTCTCACGGTGGGTGAAGTCGAGGAAGTAGCGCGCGGTTTCGACCATGCAGCGCTTTTTGCCGATCACGATCATCCCGCCGGAGCCCATGATCGCGCCGAGGCTGCGGAGCGAATCGTAGTCCACCGGGGTGTGAAAAAGCTCGACCGGGATGCAGCCGCCGGAGGGGCCGCCGGTCTGGACCGCCTTGACCTCGGCCGGATCCGCGCCGCCGATGTCGAAGACGATTTCGGCGATGGTGATCCCCATCGGAACTTCCACCAGCCCGGGATATTTGAGGTCGCCGGCGAGGGCGAAGAGCTTGGTGCCCTTGCTCCCTGCGGTGCCGATCGAGGCGTAAGCGGCGCCGCCTTCGCGCA
>CAZRFG010000416.1:0-2907 GCA_964599205.1 uncultured Victivallaceae bacterium | reverse complement strand
ATTCTGCGGACCCAGACTTCGCCGGTCCAGATCCGGGTGATGGAGTCGCACGAGCCGCCGGTGCGGATCGTCGCCCCCGGCCGGGTATTCCGGCGCGACACCCCGGACGCCACCCACAGCATGAACTTCCACCAGATCGAGGGGCTCTATATCGACAAGGACGTGTCGCTCTCCGACCTCAAAAGCGTGCTCCAGACCTTCGCCGTGGAAATGTTCGGGCCGAAGGCGAAAATCCGGCTGCGGCCCCACTTCTTCCCGTTCACCGAGCCGAGCGTCGAGTACGATTTCAGCTGCATCATGTGCGAAGGCAAAGGGTGTCCGGTCTGCAAACACTCCGGCTACATCGAGATCGCCGGGGCCGGGATGGTCGATCCCAATGTGCTCCGCAACGTCGGTTACGACCCGGAAATCTGGTCGGGTTATGCCTTTGGCCTCGGCATCGAGCGTTTGGCGATGCTGCGGTACCGCATCGGCGACATCCGCTATCTGTATGAAAACGACGTCCGGTTCCTCGGACAATTCCAAGCTGAGGTCTGATCATGAATATTTCCCGTAACTGGCTGGCGCAATACGTCGAACTCAATTGCGACCTGGCGACCTTGTGCGACCGGCTGACCATGGCCGGGATTGAAGTGGAGGCGATCGAGACGACCTGTCGCGTCCCCAAAGGGGTGGTGGTCGGCAAGATTCTTGAACGCGCTCCCCACGCCAACTCCGACCACCTGTCGGTCTGCAAAGTTTTTGACGGCAAAGAGGAGCTGCAGATCGTCTGCGGCGCGCCCAACTGCGATGCGGGCAAAACCGTGCCGCTGGCGACGCTCGGCACCGTTTTCACCACCCCCGAGGGGGAATTCGCGATCAAGAAGTCGAAGATCCGCGGCGTCGAATCCTTCGGCATGCTTTGCAGCGGCAAAGAGCTCGGGGTTTCCGACGACGACAGCGGGCTTTTGATTCTCGACGACGCGTTGAAGGCGGGAACGCCGCTTGCGGAGGTTTTCCCGGGCGACAGCATGCTGGAGATCGAAGTCACTCCGAACCGTCCCGACTGGCTGTCGCACTGGGGGGTGGCGCGCGACGTTTCGTGTCTGCTCGGCACCGAGGCCAAACTGCCGGCGTTGGAGCCGTTGAAGCTCGACCCGGCGCCGACCGGTCTGGTGACGGTCGAGGACAGTGTCACTTGCCCGCGTTACATCGGGCGATTGATCCGCGGCGTCACCGTCGGGGAAAGCCCGGACTGGCTCAAGGAACGCTTGACCGCGGTCGGCTTGCGGCCGATCAACAATGTGGTCGACGTGACCAATTTCATTTTGATGGAGCTGGGGCAGCCGCTTCACGCTTTTGACCTCGACCTTCTCGCCGGGAAGCGGGTGGTGGTGCGCCGGGCGCGCCGGGGCGAGTCGATCGTCACCCTTGACGGCAAGAAAGTCGAACTCTCGGAGAAAAACCTGGTGATCGCCGATGCCGAGAAGCCGATGGCGCTGGCCGGGGTGATGGGTGGCGAATCGAGCGGCGTGACCGCGAAAACGGTGGATATCCTGCTCGAGTCGGCGATTTTCGACGCGGCGAACATCCGCGCGACCAGCCGGGAGCTGGGGATTTCGAGCGACTCCTCGTACCGCTATGAGCGCGGGGTTGACTACGAGATGGCCGATTACGCGTCCGACCGCGCGGCGGCGCTGATCCAGGCGCTGACCGGGGCCAAGTCGGTGTCGGCCAAGGTCGACGTGACGCCGGGTACTCCGGCGCGCAAAGTGATTCATTGCCGGTTCGACCGGATCCGTTCGCTGGTGGGAGTGGAGATCGACAACGCCGCGATCGTGGACATTTTCCGCAAGCTCCGTCTGGAGGTCGCCAAGGTGACCGAAAAGAGCTGCGAAGTCACCGCTCCCTTGTTCCGGCTCGACCTTGAGCGCGAGGCCGACCTCGGCGAGGAAGTCGCCCGGATCAATGGTCTCGACAAGGTGCCGGTGCGGCCGGTGACCGGCAAGGCGGTCAGCTCGATTTCCGAGGACGCTTACGTCAAAATCCAGCAGATGCGCGATCAGCTGATCGGCTTCGGATTGTTTGAGTGCATGCACTACAGCATGGTGAGCGAGAAATCGGCGCTGGCGGACACCCGTTTTGCGGCGTCGGACCTGGTGGGGATCGACAATCCGTTGAGTCTCGAACTTGCGGTGATGCGGCCGTCGCTGTTTGGCGAAATGCTGGGCTCGATCGAGCGCAACATCAGCCGCCGCAACTTGAATTTGCGGCTGTTTGAGCTGGGCCGGGTGTTTTGCGCCAATCCGGAACTCTTTGCCGAAGAGCGGCTGGAGTGCTGTGTGGTGCTGACCGGGCAGAAGCAGCCGGAGCGGTTCTCGGCGGAGCTCAAGGAAACCTATGATTTCTACGACCTCAAGGGGTTGTTGGAGAGTTTCATCGAGCAGCGCGGGATCGAAAACTACGGCTTCGAGGCGGTCGAGGACGGCCGTTTCGCGCCGGGGATGGCGGCGGCGCTGCTGGTGAACGGGGTGAGGGCGGGGGTATTCGGTTTGCTGTCGCCGAAGCTGACCAAGGGTTGGCGGACGATGCACGAGGTGTATGTGGCGGTGTTGGATGCGGAGCGGATCTTGAAGGTCAAGCCGCGTTCGGCGTATTGCCGGCCGGTGTCGGTGTTTCCGGCGGTGAGCCGGGATGTGGCGTTTGTGGCCGAGGCCAATCTCGAGCATGCGGCGGTGGTGGAGTTTATTCGCCGGGCGGGCTTGAAGAATCTGGAAGCGGTGGAATTGTTTGACATTTTCACCGATGAGAAGAGTCTGGGGGCGGGGAAGAAGAGTATGGCGTATTCGCTGACTTTCCGGAATCCCGAGCGGACGTTGACGGATGCTGAGGTGAATCAGGCGTTCGAGAAGTTGCGCGAGAAGCTGG
>CAZRFG010000415.1:0-2947 GCA_964599205.1 uncultured Victivallaceae bacterium | reverse complement strand
CCGCCGGCGATCACCTCGCGCTGGGCGATCACCTCGTCCGGCACCCGCAAACTGACGTTGGCGAAGTTCCAGATGCCGCGAATGCCGCAGGCCACCATTTGGTCGGCGACCCGCTGGGCATGGGCGGCGGGAACGCAGATGATCCCGATTTCGATCCCGGAATCCCGGATTTTCTCCGGCATTTCGGCGATGTCGTACACCGGCCGGCCGTACACCACGCTGCCGATCTTGGCCGGATCGGCGTCAAAGGCGGCGATGATTTTGAGGCCGTACTCCTCAAAACCCTCGTAACCGAGCAGCGCGTGCCCGAGCGAACCGGCGCCGACCAGGATGGCGGGCGACGGGATTTCCCATTGGAGATACGTCCGGATCGCCTTGATCAGCTCCGGAATCTTGAATCCGACTCCGGGCTGGCCGGTCACGCCGGTCACCGCGAGGTCCTTGCGGACCACGATTTCGGTCAGATTCATGTAGCGCGCCAGCTCCGGCGCGGCGACGATGGAAGCTCCTTCCTTCTGCATTTCAAGGAGCTTGTACAAATAGGTCGGCAGCCGTCTGACGGTCGGGGTCTTTTGAATTTTTACACTGCCCATGATTTCCTCATTCGATATTTTTATACTTAGCACCAAAAATATAGATGTTGTTGGTAAAAAAGTCAATCCCGATCGCAATAATTTCGAAAAAATTTTCAAAAAACCGACGAAAAATCGGATTCCGATATTGTATTGCCAAAATGACGGGTTAATTTTAGATTAAATCGCTTCCGGCCGCTGTCGCCGGGATGACGGCGAGACGGCTCAAACGGAGGGAATCAAACCATGCTTACCCAAGTGCAGAATCTGCTTTCAAATGCAAACAGTTTTTACCTTTTCTGCGCCACCTTCGGCTCGGTGGTGTTTCTCTGCATGCTGGTGGTCACGCTCTTCTTCGGCGGCAGCCATGATCTCGATTCGGCCGACGCCGATATCAGCGTCCACGGCCACGAGGGCGAAATCGCCGGGCTCAAGATTCTGTCGATCAAAAGCGTGATTTCATTCATCGCCTTCTTCGGCTGGGCCGGGGTGTTCTGGGGCGACCGCGGGATCAACGGTTTTCTGATTTCCTTCGGCTGTGGTCTCCTGATGATGTTTCTCACCTCGGTCACGCTGTGGCTGCTGTTGAAGATGCAGCAATCGGGCAATATCCGTCCGGCAAGCTATGTCGGCTGCCGCGGCGAAGTCTATCTCTCGCTGCCGCCGGGGCGCGCGCCGGGCGGCAAAGTGACGGTGCATCTGCCGCACTGTACGCGCCAGATCGCGGCGGTCGCCGACGAAGCGATCGCCGCCGGCACCGCGGTCAAGGTGACGGAAATGATCACCGACGAATTGTTTGTCGTGGAAAAAATCCAATAACACATAACGTTTCAGGAGAAAAAAACTATGGTAAGCGGAGTGGTCATCATCGGAATCCTGGCGGCATTGGTGCTGCTGGTCATTTTCATTTCCTGGGTCAATTTCTACCGCAAGTGTCCGTCCGACCGGATCATGGTGATCTACGGGAAGACCGGCGGCGAACGGGCGGCGCGCTGTATCCACGGCGGGGCCAAATTCGTCTGGCCGGTGTTCCAGGACTACGGCTACATCTCCTTGCGCCCGATGCAGATCGAAGTCAATCTGAGCAACGCGCTCTGCAAACAGAACATCCGGATCAGCGTCCCCAGCGTGTTCACGGTCGGGGTCAGCACCAGTCCGGAGATCATGGGAAACGCCGCCGAGCGTCTTTTCGGCCAGACTCCGGATGCGATCGCGGAGTTGTCCAAGGACATCATTTTCGGGCAGTTGCGTCTGGTGATCGCCTCGATGACGATCGAGGAGATCAACGCCGACCGCGAGACCTTTTTGCGCGCGGTCGAGGACAACGTGGCGGAAGAGTTGAAGAAGATCGGTCTTGAACTCCTCAACGTCAACATCACCGACATCACCGACGAATCCGGTTATATTGCGGCGATCGGGAAACGCGCCGCCGCCGAAGCGATCAACCGCGCCATCATCGACGTCGCCGAGGAAGAGCGCAAGGGGAGCATCGGCTCGGCCGAAGCGCACAAGCAGCAGCGTATTGCGGTGTCGCTGGCCGAGGCCAACGCGGCGTCCGGCGAAGCCAATGCCGACCGCGACCGCCGGATCGCGGTCAAGCAGGCCGACTCCACCGCGACCCAGGGGGAAAACATTGCCGCGATCGAGATCGCCAAGTCGAATGCGATCCGCGCCGAACAGGAAGCGGAAGCCTACCGGCTGGCCGAAGCCGCCCGTCAGGTGGCGGCGGCGCAGATTGAAAAAGCGCGTTACGAAGCGGAAGCCGAAGCCCAGATCGCACGCGCCAAAATGGAAGCCGAGCGGCAGCGTGCGGAGGTGATCGTCCACTCTGAAATCGAGCGTCAGAAAATTGAAATCGCGGCGGATGCGGAAGCGGAGAAGCTGCGGCGGGAAGCGCGCGGGAATGCCGACGCGATCTATGCCCAGCTGGAAGCGGAAGCGCGCGGCAACTTTGAAATCCTGAAGGCGAAGGCGGAGGGGTACAAAGCGATCATCAGTTCCTGCAATGCGGATGCGGATGCGGCGGCCAAGATGCTGTTGATTGAAAAGATTCAGGAGATTGTGGCGCAGCAGGCGGAAGCGATCAAGAACATCAAGATTGACAAGATCACGGTTTGGGATGGCGGGAGCAATGTGGACGGCAAGGGTTCGACGGCGAATTTTTTGAGCGGGATGATCAAGAGTCTGCCGCCGCTTCAGGATGTGGCGAATATGGCGGGGATTGAGCTGCCGCAATACCTGGGCAAGGTGAAGGAACCGGCCGCAGCGCCGGAAGAAAAATAAAAAAAGAAAAAGCGCCGCAGGCTAAAAAACCCGCCGCCAGGCGGAATCCCGCCCCCCGTCGTACGGGGGCGCGGTCCAGCGGCGAAACGCTG
>CAZRFG010000414.1:0-2951 GCA_964599205.1 uncultured Victivallaceae bacterium | reverse complement strand
TGTGTAAACATGAAACATCATAATCCCCCTTTGGTTGCGGCTGGTTTATTCATCCCCGTCGTTTTTTTCGGCGGTGGAGGTGAAAGGATATTCTTTGCGGTACTCAGCAATCTTCTTGAGCAACATCAACTCAAGTTCGTCGGGGTCGGCGGCCGCTTCCAGCGCGGCACGGTCGCCCTCAAGGCCGGTTTCAAGCTCGACGGCGAGCGCATCGATATCGTCCTCGCGCAGCGTCTTGAGCGCGCTGAGCCGGCTGGATGCGAGGGTGGTGCGCAGGAGAATCACCGCTTCGCGCTGATTCTGGCGCTGGATTTGCTGCATTTGCAAAAACACCCCGGTAGCGCCGACGGCCAGTCCGGCGATGAAAAAGATTGCCAAGCGCGTATAATTATTGTTCATTGACCGCTTTCTCCGGGCTTTGTCGTTTTCTTTACCATATAGAACGGGAAACCTTGAGAGAAATTGTCAAAAAATTGTTTTTTTCCATTTTTTTTGTATGAATTTTGTTACATCGGTCGAATCAGCGCGATTTGCCGGGTTTGGCGATGCGCCGGGCTTTCGGCACCGGCGTGCTGTTTTTCCGGAACTTTTTTTCATTTTTGGTCATCGCGGCGAAGCCGTCGAACAGGAAAGAGAAAAGGGCGAGAAAAATCATCAGGCCGCAGATGCCGCCGATATCCTGGGCGATTTCGCTCCATCCGGCGCTCTGCGCCGCCGCCGCCCCCGCGCCGGCAATGGCCACCGCCGCCAGCGTGAAATAGGAAAAATGAGAAAGCAAAATGCCGCCGACACTGCGGCGACGTTCGAATTTCCTGCGGTTGAGCTTCGGCAGCAGCGCCATATAGACGCCGATCGCCAGCAGAACCGCGCCAAGTACCAGACTGATCAATTCGGCAGTACTCATCGCGCCTCCCGGGGGTGTATTTTTTCGTACACAGGATTATAATATCGCTTTTTTTCCGGAATGCAAGCGGGACTTTTCACGCCTTTGTCGAGGGTTGATTTTTCGCCTTGAAGTGGTATCTTATCGATCGTGCCAGATTATTGGCCGGGGAGGACCATGAAGCTTGATCTGTATGAGGATGTCGGTTTCCGCTGCCGGTGTTGCGAGGTCGGCTGCTGTTCGACTTTTGAAGTGGCGGTGACGCCGGAGGAGCGCGCGGCGCTGGAGAAGCTGGCGCTGCCCGCACTCGACCGCCCGGGCGGCTGTTTCCTGCCGGGGAAGGGGAAAGACTCCACCCTGGCCAAGGATCCGGCGACCGGGAAATGCGTGTTCAGCAACGGCGTCCATTGCTTGATCCAGGAAAAGTACGGCTATGCCGCCAAGCCCCTGAGCTGCCGGGTGTTTCCGCTTCATATCCAGCACTGGCGCGACGGCCGGGTGTCGGTCGAATACCGTTTCATCTGTCCGGCGGTCGGCGGACCGGGGCGCAAGATCGGCGACCAGCAGCCCGAAATCGCCGCAATGGCCCGTGAAATGGCGCTCCGGCGCGGCGCGGACGACGCGGTTTATGCCGAAAACAATCCGGTGAAGCTGGAAACCGTGCGGCTGGTGCACGAGGGCTTCCGCCGTATCCTCCACCATCCGCAGGACCCCTGGGCGCTGCGGCTCTACACCGCGGCGCGGGTGCTGGACTTTCACGGTCAGCGTGCGATGCGCGGCGCGATCGCCGCCGCCGATGCGAATTTCGCCCGCGACGCGGTTGAATTCGCCGCCAAGGCGCGCGAGGTGCTGGCGGGCGAACTGGCGGCGGGCGAAGTGGATGCGTTGACCCGGACCAATTTCCGCAACATCCTCTGCGGGTATCTCCGTGACGACGCCGGGGAGAAGAATCCCGGGCTGATGTTCCGGCTGGCGCGAACGATGCAGCAGCTCCGCATTGTGAGCGGCAAGGGGTTGCTTACCGAACTCAATTTGCGCGCGCCCCAAGTTCCCGGCGACGGTTTTCCGCTCCGCAAAGAGCGTTTCTCGCTGAACCGCGAAGGCCGCGCCATGTTCGAGCGCTTTTTCTTCGCCAAGCTCGATTCTTTTCACTTCTGCGGCGGCATGGTGCACAATATGACGTACGAGGAGGGGATGCGCCACCTGTTGCTGGCCGCTCCGATGGCTTACTGTCTGGCGGCGGGTTTCGCCCGCGCCGCGAACCGGCGGGAAATCGGCGAAAATGAGATGCTGGCGGCGGTTCGATTGCTTGATTTCGCCTTTGCCCGTTCGCCCTTTTTCCAGTTGAAGGCGGCGAAACGCTGGACGCGACAGCAGCTTAAGCCGAAAAATTACGCCGGACTGCTGCGCGAAAGCTGGTGCTTCGATCTTGCCAAATAATCACTTCCGCTTCGGCCGCAATTTCTGCGCCAGTTCGGCGAGTTGACGGTCGAGCTCCGGCATCGGCCACTCGAGCGGGGTGCGGCGGCAAACTACCGCGATTCCGACCGTCCAGGCGAGCAAGGCGAGCGCGGCGATTTTGTTCTGCCAGCCATTGAACTCCCAGCCGAAACTCCAGTGGTACCCGGTCGGGTCAAAGGGGAGGAGATAAGGAATCAGCCACCCTTCGCCCGAGCCGAGGAGATCGAGCGCGAAGTGGAGGTGAAAGAGCCCGAGAAAAAGCAGAAAACACTTCCAGCGGTGCGAACAGAAAATCGTCAGCGCTCCGGACGCGGCGAGGGCAAAAAGAAGATTGTGCCCGTAGACATGATGAGTCGCCCAATAAGCCTCGCGCCCGAGGATATAAGTCACCCCGTCGAGATCCGGCAGCACCGCCGCCGCCATCGCGAGAAACCTTTCGCGCGCCGTCAAGTTGAAACAGTTTCCGACGCACCACCCGCTCAAAACATGTGTTTGCAGATGCATCCAACCCTTCCTCCCCATTCAGGAGCCTCGCGCCCGCACGCTCCCGTCCTCAATTTCCCCGCGTTCCCCCGCGGGAGCCGTGCGTCAGCACGCTCCCATCCCC
>CAZRFG010000413.1:1408-2952 GCA_964599205.1 uncultured Victivallaceae bacterium | reverse complement strand
CGCCCTCCGGACCACCCCCGCCAGGGCCGGGTGGCCCTGGACCCCTGCTCGGCGGTGAAACCCCGCCTCGCGATTACGGGGCAGCTTGCGCGCCCCGAGCCGAGAGAGCGCCAGCGACCGGCGAGGTTACCCGAGGGCGACGGTCGCCCCTATCTCCGCTCGATTTCCGCCAGCAGCGGCAGATGATCCGAGAAATGCACTTTCGGCACCTCAAACCCGGTCAACGCCAGCTCCGGCGACAACAACACGTAATCCAGCTCCTTCTGCGGTGACCACGCCGGATACGTCGCCAGATTCGCCCCGTTGGCGCTCCGCAAATGGGTCCGCCCGAGAAAATCCCACAACTCCCGCACCCCGCCGAAGGTATTGAAATCCCCCGCCACCACCGTCGGCATCCCCGGCACAATCAACGACGCCAGATACTCCAGCTGAATCTTGCGCACCGCCCGGGTCAACGCCAGATGCACCAGCAAAATCCGCACCCCCTCCACCGTACATTCCAAAATCAGCTTCTTCGTCCCGCGCGGGAAAAAATCCACCGCGTTGTCGCCATTGACCTCGCGCGTCAGCAACGCATTTCCCTGATGCTTCAAATACGGCAGCCGGCCCAACGCCGAATCCGGCCCGTACTTGGGCTGACAGTGCGGATACAACTCCAGCTCCGCCGCCAGCGCCGCCGCGTGATTCAGCCGTCCGGTCCGGTAACTGCCCAAGTCCGCCTCCAACAACCCCACCACATCCGGCTGCAGCGCCCCGATCATCTTGACGATCTTGCGAAACGGCCGCTCCGGCGCCGAAAGGAAGCGGTGCCCGGTCAACAGCCGCCGGTACTCCGCCCCCGGACTCCCGGTGCCATAGGCAATGTTGTAAATCAGAATCTTCATCTTCCGTCATCCCATCGCCGGCCATCCCGGCCGGCCAGCTCATTCATCCCCGAAACACGTCCGGACAAAATCAACATAACGCGACCGCCAGGTCTCAAGCGAATAATCGCGCGAACGCTCTTTCGCCCCCCCCGCCAGCGTCCGGTAAACCGCGGGATCGCTCAATTTCTCCAGCGCCGCCGCCCATTCGGCCGGACCGGCGGCGAGGAAACCACAGGACGGATTGACCACCCGACGATTCTCGCCAACCGGACTCGCGATCACCGGCAAACCGGCGGCGAGGCACTGGATCAACTTGTAGGCCGACTTGCCGCGCGAAAAATCGTCGTCGAGCAGCGGCATGATGCCGATATGGCAGCGCTTGATTTCGGCGGCTTCGGACTCTTCGCTCCAGTCGAGAAACTCCTGCTTCACCCCGGCGATCCGCCGTGATTCCAGTGACTTGCGACCGATCACCACCAGCGTGAAATCGACTTTCTTCGCCATTTCGCGCAAGGCATCGGCGAAACGCTCGAGATAAAAATAGGTCACCGGCGTCCCGATCCAGCAGAGGGCAAGGCCGGGGCGCTTGACGATGTCGAGCTGATAATCCGCGAATTCGACCGCGGTCGGGATTTCGATCACTTGCGAATTGAATTTCGCCACTTTGTCGCGGAGGAA
>CAZRFG010000413.1:0-1308 GCA_964599205.1 uncultured Victivallaceae bacterium | reverse complement strand
GCGGCTCGGCCCCGCCCCGGCATAGAGTTTGCGCAAATACGCTTCCGGGTAAAAGGCATCCAGGCCGACCCGGTAGCCCGCTTCGCGGAGGGCGTCGGCGTAGCAATGGAAGCGCAACCGGCTGGAGGCTCCGAGCCGGGGGTAGCGCGTACACATTGTCACGTCATGTTGATTCATTTGGCGATCGCCCCCGTTGCGGTCGGCAGATCGAGCATGGTCAGCATCCCGGTCCGTTCGCTGCGGAGCAGTCGCCGGACGGTGCTGACCACCATCGCGCAAGTACCGCGGTCGCCGTTGAGACCGCCGCGAATGGTGCTGTCGATTTTGGGATTGCCGTGGATGATGATCCGGTCGTGGGGCCGTTTTTCACCGATCGCGGCGACGAATTCGAGCCGGATCACTTCGCGGCCGTCGGCGAGCAGGCCGCGCCCGACCTGGCGGACGCCGCGGGCCTGGCCTTTGTCCACCGGAATCGCGCCGGGGATGGCGAGATCGGTTTCGGCGATCACCGGTTCCAGCGACTCGGTCACTTCGGCGAGTTTCCAGCCAAAGGCCGCGGCGAGGAAGTCGATCGATTCCGGCAGTCCGACGTGGCGGAGGACGCCCGCGGCTTCGCGTTTGCGGAATTCGGCGAGGTCGAGGCCGGCTCCGATTTTTTTCTGGAATTGCATCCGGCGGGGAGCGGCGTCCTGGATGCGGCGGATTTCGACTTTGCTGATTTCGGAGGCGGCCCCGGAGAGGGTGGCGGGCAGCAGGTCCATCAGGAAGCCGGGGTTGATGCCGGTGGCGACGGCGCCGAGCCGGTTGGTTTTGCCGGCCCGGTCGATTTTCCGGGCGGCTTTGGCGTGGCGGACAAAGGGGTGGAACAGTTCTTCGCAGGTGGTGACCACGGGGAGTTTGGCGTTGAGGAATTCGACGATGGTGTCGGCGGCGAGATCGGCGGAGGATACGGTGGTGACGACGGCGATGTCGGCGGCGACGGTCAGTTCGGCGGCGGAGCGGAAGAGCGGGACGGGGGGGAGGTCGGCGGGGGCGAGCGGGGCCTGGTCGACCAGGGCGACGACTTTGCAGTCCGGGAGGTTCTGGAGGTGGCGGTAGAGCATCCGGCCGATCTGGCCGAAGCCGCAGATGACGATTCTCACTGGTTTCATGGTGGCGGTTTTTCTATATGTTTGAAAACTAAATTCGCGAAAAAGCACCTCGGTCAAGGGCCGCGCGCCAAGTACTCCGGTCAAGGGCCGCGCCCTTGCGCAGAGTCAAGAGGGCGCGGAGCCCTCTTGTGGAGTGTGAGGTGAAACCTCGCCGTTC
>CAZRFG010000412.1:0-2967 GCA_964599205.1 uncultured Victivallaceae bacterium | reverse complement strand
CGTCGAGGAAACGCCGGAGTTTCGCCATCACCCGGTCGTTGCAGCCGAAAATAGTCGGCACAACCAGAATCCGGTCGCGAAAAGCTTCGGCGGGAGCGGCGGCGAAGTTGCCCCCCGAAATCACCGTGTTGAGCGGGAAGCCGGCGTTGAGCGCGCCCTTGATCAGGTGGTCGCCGGCAAAAATTTCCTCGAGTTTCTCCCCGGCGTAGGCGAAGTCGTGGTATTCGTCGAAAGGGTAGATCCAGACCAGCGGCCCCGCCTGGTCGGGCGCGGTGCGCGCCATTTCGGCGAAGTATGGAATCACTTCGAGGGGAACCTGATCCGGCATCCGGCCGAAACTGTCGTCGATCGAGAGGATGTGGAGCGCGTCGGGACTTTCCGCCTCGCCGCGGCGGTTGAGCCGGGCGACCGAGAGCGGGAGATAAATATCGTGGGGGGAACGGCCGTAGCGGTCGAGCCACGGCGAATTCATGAACCAGATGTCATGGGTGTAGAAGCGGAACGGGAAGCCCCTCCCCGCCGGGAGGTCGGCGATGTGGCTCATCCAGCCCGCCAGCTCCAGCCCGAAGTCGCCGTCGAGCGCCGCCCACGGGGAATTGGGCGGGACTTCGAGTTGTTTGACGTCGCGGTAGATCTCCCGCAGCGGGGTGGCGTCGCTGGCGAGGTCCATTCCGGTCGAGAGGTTGGTGCCGCGCGTTTCGACCGGGAAGTCGGGGCATTCGCGCCGGAAGTCGCGCCAGAAGGTATCCATCGCTTCCTTGGCCTTGCCGCAGCCGGCGGGGTCGAACGCCTCGCCGTCGAAGACCGCGCCGCAGACGCCCCAGGTCTCCATCCCGAAGCCGAAACCGTTGGAGAACCAGAGGTAGTCAAAGCCGAGGTCGGAGAGAAAACGCTGCGCCTGGCGGCCGAAAAAGACGCCGAAACGGGTGCCCTCGGGAATGCCGCCGGGCCAGCCGGCGTAGGGTCTGGAATCGGCGTGAAGCGTGGTGTAGCAGCAGACGAAAGTTTTTCCGCCGAGGCAGAAGCCGCGGCAGATTTCGGGATGGCGGCGGTATTTGAAGTCGGAGACCGCGAATTCCGGGCCGGAGTCAAAGGTGGCCCCGAGCCGGAGCTCGCGGCCGAACTCGCGGCGGAACACCGCGCGGAGCAAATCGAGCAAGCGCTTGAAGTCGCCGTAGGTCCACACCGGGGGATCGGCCATGAAGAGGCGCGGGTGTTCGTGGATCGGTTTGCGCTCGACCGGGAGCGAAGTCCGGTAACCGTGGGGATTGGCGACCCCGATCCACTTGGCCCATTCAAAGGGGGTGGCGAAATTTCCGTCGTACTCGAGAATTTCCGAGCCGTCGGCGGCCCAGAACATCAGCGAAACCGACTGCGTTTCGTCGATCAGCGACCGCCACTGCCGGAAGATGGTTTCGGCTTGGGCGGTCCATCCCGCTTCGGAACGGTCTTGGGAGAATGGCTTGAGGGAAACTTCGAGATCCAGTTTCTGCCGTTGCATAAAATTATCTCCGGTTGCGGTTATGACTATACCGTACTCTCTGATTGAAAAAAAGAAAGGGCGATTGTCGGATTTTGACGGATTGCATATTTAGCATACTTCGAACGCCCGTTTTCCGCTTGGCGTCGATTTCCTTTGGCGTCGATTCCTGGCAAAAATCAATGGCGTCCAAAAGGTTTCGGCGAAAGCGGTTTGACAATGCTTCGGCGGCGTGCTACGATAATGGGCAAAACAGGGGCGGAATCATGAACTTTGCGATCAAAGGCGATTGGGAGCTGGCAGTCGGGGCGCGGGTGTTTGCGGTCGCGCCGCCGCCGCGGATCCGGGTCGAGGGCGAGAAGTACGAAAATTTGCCGCTTTTCCAGCCGCAGGAGGTCTGCGGCTGGCGGGCGGGGACACGGCTCGCACAACTCATCGCCGTCGAATGCACCCGGGCCGGGGCGCTGCAGCCGGAGTCGGTTGAAGTCCGCACCGCCGCGGGCGGCTTGCTGCGGCGCGGAGTCGATTACGAATTTGACGCCAAGTGGGGCGCGATCGGCCGCCTCGCGGAGGGCGCGATCGGAGCGGAAACGCCGGTCCGGGTGAGTTACACCTACATCCCGATGCGGCTCGATGCGGTGTTCCGCAAGGCCGACGGCACGCTCCGCTACGCCTCCGGGCAGCCGGCGGTGACCTGCCCCGCAATGCCCGCCCCGGAAGCGGGCGAGGAACGGGTGCTCAATCTCCTCCTCGACCACACCACCCCCAAACTAACGCGCGAGGCGGTTTATCCGGTGCTGGAGACCGCGTATCCGGCCGAAGACGCGGTCGCGCAACAACGTTTCATCCCGCGCTCGCTCGCCCGGCTCAAGGCGGGCGGGCCGCTCCATATCCTCTGCTGGGGGGACAGCGTCACCGAGGGGGCTTATCTCGCCAATCCGGCCGACCGCTGGCCGTCGCTCCTGCTCGAAAAACTGCGGCGGAAATATCCGGCGAATCCGCTTGAAGTGGCGGTCCACGGCTGGGGTGGGCGCTCGGTAACCGATTACCTCGCCGAGCCCGCCGGAGCGGCGCACAATTTCTTCGAGAAGATCGCCGGTTCCGGGGCGGATCTGGTGATTTCGGAATTCGTCAACGACGCGCTGCTCCATCCTGATGCGTGGGCGAGATCGTTTCCCGCCGTGCTGGAGGAATTCCGCCGCCGCAACATCGAGTGGATCATCCTCACGCCGCATTACGTCCGGCCCGACTGGATGGGCCTCGCCGGCCAGAACGGCGAAGCGATCGAGAGCGATCCCCGGCCCTACGTCAAATACCTCCGCGACTTCGCCTCCCGGAACCATGTGGCGCTGGCCGACGCCGCCAGGCGCTACGGCCGGCTGTGGCGGCAGGGCATCCCCTATCAGACGCTGATGACCAACGACATCAACCACCCCGACCGGCGCGGCATGATGATCTTCGCCGACGCCCTCGACGCGATTTTCTGA
>CAZRFG010000411.1:0-2986 GCA_964599205.1 uncultured Victivallaceae bacterium | reverse complement strand
CACCACCAGCAGCACGATCAGCGTGAACTCTCTCCGTTTTGACGTTTTCATCATTTTCATTTCCTTTGTTGAGGGGTTGGAAAAGATCCAGCCGGATCAATTCAATTATCAGCCGGCATCATCTCGCATCGGAATCATCGATTTCAAAAAGGGGACTCGCAAACCCGGCGCATTCCCGCCGACGGCAAACCGCGTCAGGGGGTTAACACGCCTTCGATCAAAATATGGCGGACCGGATACCCGGGGTAGCGGATCCGGTTGAAAATTTCCCAGAAAATCGCCTGCCCGATTTGCTTCCAGTTCCCGGCGACGGTCGAAAACCGATGGAAGTTGGACACCAGCGTCCGCTTGCCGTCAACCGAGATCAGCGGTTGGCAAGTCAGGTCAAACCCGGCATTTTCCATGGCGCGGATATGATTTTCGGCGACTTGGTCGGAGGTGAAGAAAATACCTTGCTCGGGAGTGACGCGCGAAGGGTCCAGCATGTCGAATTCCCATTCGCAACAGCCGCCCGAGCGCTCCCAGTCGAGCTGAAAAAATTCTCCCCGCCGGAGATACACCGGTTGCCTGGCGCTGACCACGACGACCTTTTTGATCTTGCGGGTCTTGAAATATTCGACCGCCTTGGCCGCGGCGTCAAAGGGGTCGACATTGACCGTGGAAATGCGCCCGCCGAACGAACTGTTGATCAATGTGCCCACCACCGGAAGGTCGGTTTCGAGCTCCGAAAAAAAAGCGTCGTATTCATTGAGCAGCACAATCCCATGGCTCCCCTGCGATGCGCTGCGGATCAGTTCGGCGGTGATTTCCTCGCCGCGGATCGGAACGACGACGAAGTGGCAGTTGTTGAGATAGGCCATCTCCTGC
The DNA here is from genome assembly GCA_964599205.1 of uncultured Victivallaceae bacterium. GTDB lineage: Bacteria > Verrucomicrobiota > Lentisphaeria > Victivallales > Victivallaceae > JAVBUI01. The sequence continues at coordinate 2,119 of CAZRFG010000411.1, read as the reverse complement.
ATCTGCATAAAAGCGGTGTGACACATCCCGATCTCGCGATCGGAGACAAACGGCTCCATGAAAACCGTGATCCGTTTGAATTCCAGTCCGGCCCGGCGGGGCCCGGCGACGGCGAAACCGCGAGCGCCATCCCTGACCAGAACGCCGGAAGCGACGAGATACTCCACGCCGCGCGAAGCCGTGCCGTAACTGATATCGAATTTGATCGCCAACCTCCGGATCGACGGAATCCGGCTTCCCGGCAGATAGGCCTGCGTCGCGACATTGGCGGCGACGTAGTCGATCAGCTCGGCGGCTTTGGGTGGACGATTGATAATTTTTACCATGATGCAATTTCGATCAAATTATTGTTGATTGATCCAAGAATATTGTAGCAAAAAAAACAATTTTTCCAATATATCAATGGAAATTACCTGCCAAAAAATGATCCAAGTTCGATCAATAGAAAAATATATGAACCATTTTAAAAGGCGAATTCAAAGTGAGAACCGGCCTTTTGAGCACAAAAATGGAGTGAATCGAAGTCCGATCGCAAAGATCAAAAAAGAAAGTAGAAGCGTGATCAGTCGAAATCGGAAGAGCGGTAAAATCAGCGGGCGGTCAATTCGCGTTTGGCGGCGGCCAGCGCTTCGGCGGCGGTGGTGATTTCGCCGTTGAGCTGGCGTTCGTAGAGAGCGTCGAGCACCGCGCCGAAACGCGGCGAGGGCCTGAACCCGGCCTCAATCAGGTCGCGCCCCCGAAGCAGCGGCGGCGGCAGTTCCACTTCGCCCTCGCGCGCGATCACTTCGTCGAGCAACCGGACAAAGGCGTCCATCATACCGTGGCAGCTCAGGCAGTCGAGCCGGTTGAGCTCGAGCTCCAGCTCAAAGGCGGGCGAAGCGAGGAGTTTTCGCAACGTCGCCTTCTTCATATTGCCGACCTGGGCGAAGTGCATGTGGCGGCGGACCGAGCTGACCACCAGCTCGATGCTCGCGGTGGAAAAACGGAGCCGGCGCAGGATCGCGTCGGCGATCTCCGCCCCCGCCGCTTCGTGGCCGAAAAAGCGGATGCGGCCGGTCTCGTCGAGCGAACGCGCCGGCGCCTTGCCGACGTCGTGGAGCAGGACGCTCCAGGCGAGCTCGACCGACGGCGCGACCAGATGTTCAAGCATGACCAAAGTGTGCCGGAAGACATTCCCCTCGGGGTGAAAATCGGGCGGCTGATCGACGGAATCGAGCACTGCCACCTCGGGCAGCAGGACTTCGAGGAGGCCGCCGTCATGGAGCAGGCGGAAAGCCCGCGCGGGGGCGGGTCCGAGCAGCATTCCGGTCAATTCCTCGCGCACCCGTTCGGCGGCAAGTCTGGCGGTCAAGGGTGCGAATTCGCGGATCGCGCGCCAGGTGGCGGGGTCGATCTCGAAGCCGAGCCGGGCAGCGAAACGGATCGCCCGGAGCATTCGCAAATAATCCTCGCCGAAGCGCGCGGCGGGATCGCCGACGGTGCGGATCACCCCGCGCCGGACATCCTCGAGCCCGCCGACATAATCGACGATCTCACCGGCGACCGGATCATAGAGCAAGGCGTTGACGGAGAAGTCGCGCCGCAGCACATCAAGCCCGGCGTCGCGGGTATGGCAAACCAGTTCGGGGTGGCGGCCGTCGAGATAATTGCGCTCTTCGCGGAAGGTGGCGATTTCGAGCGCCATGCCGTCCCGTTCGAGCAGCGAAACGCCGAAGGCGGCGCCGACGGTTTTGAGTTCGGGAAAAAGTTTTTGCAGCTCCTCCGGCCGCGCCGAGGTGGCAAGGTCGTGGTCGAGCGGGGGATATCCGGCGACGGCGTCGCGCACCGCGCCGCCGACGAGAAAGGCGGCGAATCCGGCGCGCTGGATCGCGGCGGCGACCGTGGCCGCCGCCTCAAACCCCGGCGAAGCGGGAAAGGCGAAAGGAATCTTCTTCATGCCTCCAATATACCCGGCCCCCGCTTCAAAATCCAGTCGAAAGCAGGATTTTTCGCGCTGAACCCGGCAAACCGACTTGTATTTTCGCCCGTCCCGGCTATATTAACACCCTGAAGCATCAAGTCGGGATATAGCGCAGCTTGGTCTAGCGCGTTTGACTGGGGGTCAAAAGGTCGAGAGTTC
>CAZRFG010000410.1:0-2988 GCA_964599205.1 uncultured Victivallaceae bacterium | reverse complement strand
CGGCCGATCTCTTCGAGCGTCAGCCCGCCGACCCGCGACGCGGTGCCGGGGAAGAAGGCGTCGATCACGCTCTTGTCGAGGCCGATCGCCTCGAACATCTGCGCCGAGCGGTAACTGCGGAGGGTCGAAATGCCCATCTTGGACATGATCTTGAGCAGGCCCTTGTCGACCGCGTGGATGTAGTTCTCCGCCGCCTTGGCGGGTTCGCGGGCGATTTCGCCGGTGGTCGAGAGGTGGTTGACGCACTGCAGCGCGAGATAGGGATGGATCGCGGTCGCGCCGAAGCCGAGCAGCAGCGCGAAGTGCATCACCTCGCGGACTTCGCCCGACTGGACGATTACCCCGACCGGGGGCCGCAGCCCGTGGCGGGTCAGGATGCGGTTGACCGCGCCGAGCGCCAGCAGCGCCGGAATCGGGGTCTCGTCCTCACCGAGTTCGCGGTCGGTCAGGATCAGGATGCGCTGACCGGCCCGGACTTCGGCAAGCGCCTGTTCGGCGAGCGCGGCAAGCGCCGCGCCGAGGTCGTCCCTGAAGCCGATGTTGAGCTTGACCACCGGGAAGCCGGTTTCGCGGAACGACGACAGCCGACGCAAGTCCTCGTCGGTCAGCACCGGGCGCGGGAGCTTGATCACCCGGGCGTGTTCGGGGCCTTCGCCGAGGATATTGCCGCAGTTGCCGATGTAGGTGACCAGACTCATCACCAGCTCTTCGCGGATCGGGTCGATCGGCGGATTGGTGACCTGAGCGAAAAGCTGCTTGAAATAATTGTAAAGGAGCGGCGTCTCTCTGGAGAAAACCGCCAACGCGCTGTCGTTGCCCATCGAGCCGACCGGTTCGGCGCCGTCGCGGGCCATCGGCTTGACGATGGTTTCGATGTCTTCGCGGCTCCAGTGAAAGAACTTCTGCAGCCGCTCGGGATCGGTGATCTCGCGGGGCGGGTTGATCGAGTCAAAGAGGCCGTGGACCGAAATGCGGTTCTGCTCGACCCAGCGCCGGTAGGGCCGCTGCCGGGCCAGCGTATCCTTGATTTCACGGTCGAAAACCAGCCGGTGGCGCTCAAGGTCGCACCAGATCATCTCGCCGGGCTTGAGCCGTCCGCGCTTGACCACCGCATTGGCCGGGAAATCGAGCACGCCGGTTTCGGAGGCGAGGACAAAGATGTTGTCACAGGTCAAGGCGTAGCGGGCCGGACGCAGACCGTTGCGGTCGAGCATCGCCCCGGCATTGACGCCGTCCGAAAAAGCCACCGCGGCGGGGCCGTCCCACGGCTCCATCAGCGCCGAATGATATTCAAAGAAGCCCCGGACGTCGCGGCCGAGATGGTATTTGACGCCCCACGGCTGGGGGATCAGCATCAGCATCGCGTGGGGAAGGCTGCGGCCGGCGAGCACCAGGAGCTCGAGCATCCGGTCGAGGCAGGCGGAGTCGCTCTGGACACCGTCGATCAAAGGCAGACACTCGGCGAGCTCGTCGCCGAAGAGTTCGCTCCGGAACAGCGGCTCGCGGGCGCGGAGGTGGTTGAGGTTGCCCTTGATGGTGTTGATTTCGCCGTTGTGGGCCAAATAGCGGTAGGGATGGGCGAGTTCCCACGACGGAAAGGTGTTGGTGCTGTACCGCTGATGCACCAGCGCCAGCGCCGAGAGGAACGTGGAATCGCCGAGGTCGGGATAGAATTTTTCCAGCTGGGTCGCCAGCAGCAGGCCCTTGTAGACCACTGAAGTGCGCGAGAAGCTGCAGATCGAGATGTCGGGGACATTCTTCTCGAGCAGGCGGCGGACGACGAAAATTTTGCGGTCAAAAGCGCCGCGGTCGGCGAAGTCGCCGGTGACGAAATACTGCCGGATCGCCGGCAAGGTCCGCCGCGCCGCCGCGCCGATCGCCGCCGGTTCCACCGGGACGTCGCGCCGGCCGAGCACGATCAGGCCGCGCGAGACCATGATGCTTTCGACTTCCTCCGCGCGGTCGGCGCCGCCGAAGATCATCGCCACCGCGTAGCGACCGTTTTCGGGAAGTTCGAACTTGAGCTGCTTGCGGAAAAAGGCATCCGGCATGCCGAGCAGAATCCCCGCGCCGTCCCCGGTTTCGGGGTCGCCGCCGGCGGCGCCGCGGTGCATCAGGCGCTTGAGGACTTCGAGTCCCATTTCGACGATCCGGCGGCTGGCTCGGTTGTTGAGATCCGCCACCAAACCGACGCCGCAGGCGTCATGTTCGTTGGAAAAGGAGTACAAACCGAAATCGGCCGCCGGGCTTTGTTGTTGCTGTCGGGGATTGTCTTTCATCATGCTGCCGTCCTTTCTTTGTCTATTTGTAAAAGATGTAAGCATTTTGCGTGCCAACTTTGTTTTGTGCGCAAAAGAGCAAAACACATTACTATTTTGTAAAACATAAAATCAATACATTTACACTTTCGTAAGCAAACAAGGAGGCTCCACCTCAGAAAATGTTGGCATGAATTCTGCTTGTATAAAAGCGCCCAACCCGACAACGAAAGGATTTTTCAAGATGAACAATCGCTCCATCGCCATCACCCGTATCGCCGATCATACGGCGCCCGATCCGATGAAGGCACAGAGCTTCGACCTCGGATTCTACGGGGAAGACGTTTTCACCGCGGATGTGATCCGCGAACATCTGCCGAAAGCGGTCGCCAACAAACTGATCGCCACCATGCACGAGGGCTCGTGCCTCGACCCGGCGATCGCCGGCGACGTCGCCCATGCGATGAAAATCTGGGCGCTGGAACGCGGCGCCACTCATTTCACCCACTGGTTCCAGCCGCTGACCGGCGGCACCGCCGAAAAACACGACGCGTTCATCGACATCACCGCCCCCAGCCAGGCGATCATGAGCTTCTCCGGCAAAAACCTGATCGTCGGCGAACCCGACGCGTCGAGTTTCCCGTCGGGCGGCTTGCGCCACACCTTTGAAGCGCGCGGCTACACCGCCTGGGATCCGACCAGCCCGGCGTTCATCAAGCGCCATGCCAAC
>CAZRFG010000409.1:0-2995 GCA_964599205.1 uncultured Victivallaceae bacterium | reverse complement strand
TCGCCTTCCGGCTGATGTTCGCCGAATCCGACCTCTATTTGTCGACCCGCGAAAAGGCGGAATTCCGTTTCCGGATGGCGGAATTGGCGGTGAGCCACCTCAGCGCCGGTTCGCAGGTCAGCCCCGGCGGCTACCGTGAGAGCGTGGAAAAGACCCATACCCTCGGCCAGTTCTCGATGAACGACCAGTCGTCGGTAACCTCGGTGGTCGAAGGACTCAAACAGCGTCATCTCGAACCCGTCTTCAAGGACTGGGACGGGGCGTTCCATTAAAATTAGTTTCGGCAGATGATCGGCCGATCACTTTTCGGCTCCGGCAAGGGGTTGTCGGTTTGCATTTTTCTTTTTGCGGTTCAATAGTATTCCGATCAAAAAAAGGAGATACCGCCATGCTGTCCTCGACCCTTTTCGGTTTGCTGGCCGCCGTCCAGATCGGCGCGGGATACGACGCCAACATCGAACGCCTCGACCGCGGCACGTTCAAGAGTGCGATGTACTCTTTTGAGGACGCCGCCGAACTCGCCGACTTCAAGGCGGAAAAGTCGAAACTGTCGCAGTCCGACCTTCATTTCAAACGCGACGCCAAGTCGCTCCTGTGGGATTTCCAGCCCGGCGGCTCTTTCGCCGCCGTCAATCCCGAAGCGTTGAAACTCGCCGGTTCCCGCGCGGGCGGGCTCAAGTTCTGGGTTTACTCCCCGGCCGTCCAGCCGGGCGTGCTTAAAATCGAGGGCGTGGCGAAAGGCCGGGCGGTCTGGACCTTTGAGGTCAAGCTCGGCTTCAAAGGCTGGCGCGCGGTGTGGCTGATGCCGTCACAGGACGCCAAGGTCGCCGACAAAAAACTGCCGCCCCTCGACGCCATCCGTTTCGTCGCCGCCACCGCCAAGCCGGGAACCTTGTTTTTCGACCGCTTCGAGCTGATCGACAACGTGCTCTGGGTACGCGAGTCGGACTTCCAAAGCGCGATCAACCCGGCGCAAAAGGGCGGCGTCGACCAGACCCTCGCCACCTACCGCCAGAAGCCGCCCGCCGACACCGTATCCCCCTCCCCGGCTGAACTTGCGGCGACCAAAGTCGTCGTCGAACGCCTCCGCAACTGGATCAACGGCAGTCCCGACGCCGACCGGCTGCCGGAAGTGGCCAAACTTCGCGCCTCAATGGTCGCCGAAGCGCCAAAGGTGCTGAAGGAGTTCGAGCAATTTAAAATCGTCCGCCATCCCGACGGCCGGGTAACCGGGCAGCCGCTCTTTGCCACCACGCACGCCGGTGCGCCGCCGGTCCAGAAGTTGATCGACTCGGTGCTGTTGCCGATGACCTTGCTCTACTGCTATCCGGGTTCGCCGGCGAAGCCCAATCCGTACTACCGGAGTCCGGAACTGCTTGAGAAAATCGTCCTCGGCCTCGACCACGCCAATGATCAGGGCTGGGCGGAGGGAAGTGCCATGGGCAGCTGCTACGGCGTGGTGCTCGGTCAATCGGGCTACAACCTCATTCTCTTCCTCCTCCGCGACGAACTTGCCAAAGCCGGAATTCTCGATCGCGAACTCAAAACCTTGCGTTATTACTCGCACTTCAATGAACTCTTCACCCCGACCGAGGCCAGCGCCGACAAACTGCGCTCGGTGATGTTCTTTCAGCTGCTGGTGATCGCTTCGCTCAACGACCCCGCCGAACAGACCCGGTTCCTCCGGCTCTATACCGCCGCGTTGAACCGGCATCTGGCGACGATGCGCGGAGTGGAGGCCTTTATCAAGCCCGACGGCACCGTCTATCACCACTCCGGCCCCTACTGGATGGGCTACGGCATGAACGGGCTGGAAATGGCGTCGCGCCTCGGTTACTTCCTCCGCGAAACGCCGTTCGCCCTCAATGCCGAATCGCGCGACAACCTCAAAAAGGCGTTCCTCACCAGCCGCTTCGTGGCCCAGAAGTACGATTTCCCGATTTCGCTCAACGGCCGCTGGCCGCTCTGGGGCGGCGGCTTGGCGCAGGGGGTGATGGGCTTCGGCTATGCCGCGCAGCTATTCAACCCGATCGACCCCGAACTGGCGGCGGCCTGGAAACGGCTCGGCGATTTCAATGCCGAAGTGATCAAAAGCCGCTTCGCCGAGATCAAGTATCAGGGCAACACCTTCACCTCCACCCCCGGCAACGTCGAGGATGCGCTCGGCTTCGGCAGACTCGCCGCCGAACCGGAGAAAACGCCGCAAGGTCATCTCGCAATGCCTTACGCCGGAGCTACTTTTCACCGCCGCGGCGAAACGCTGCTGACGATCAAGGGCAACAGCAACTTCATCTGGGATTATGAAAAAGAAGCCTGCGGCCAGCTCGGGCGTTACCTCAGCCGGGGCAGCATCGCCATCTATCCGGGGTCGCTCAAGAATGCGGCGATGAGTTGGCAAGGGTGGGATTACGCCCATATCCCGGGTGTGACATCCCCGGCGCTGCCGCCGGAGAAGCTTGAGCCCGGCCCGGTCAAGGACGAGTCGCGCAATTACACCAACGAGGGAGTGGTGGGCGGTATGGCCTTCGGCGAAAACGGGGCGTGGATGATGCGTTTCACCGATGCCACCTACGACAAAACCTTCGGCTTCGACCAGAGCGCCTTTGCGGTCGGCGACACCATTGTTGTCCTCGGCAACGCGATCCGGAGCGCCGACGCGGCAACGCCGGTCCACACCACGCTCTTTCAGCACATCCTCCCCTTCCCCGCCACCGCGACCACGGTTGACGGCAAAGCGATTGCCGCGCTCCCTCTGGATCAGGAATTCACCGGCCCCGCGACGTTCCGCGACAGCGCCGGCATCGGCTTCGCGATTCCCGCCGGGGGCAAAGTCCGTTTGACCCGCGACCACCGCAACTGGCCGGACAATGCGTTCGGCCGCGAAACCGGAGGACAGGGCAATGCCGAAATGGCGGTAATCGACCACGGTAAAGCGCCGCAGAACGGCACTTACGAGTACGCGATTCTGCTCAACGGCCTCGCCAAGCCGGAGCCC
>CAZRFG010000408.1:0-3000 GCA_964599205.1 uncultured Victivallaceae bacterium | reverse complement strand
CCCCTGCTCGGCGGGGGTACCCGCCTCGCGATCCGGGGCAGCTTGCGCGCCCCGAACCGAGAGAACGAAGTGACCGGCTCGGAGTCCCGAGGCCGACGGTCGGCCTACACCGAGAACCGCACGTGGATCACATCGCCGTCCTGAACAATGTACTCCTTGCCCTCGATCCGCAGCTTGCCCGCCTCCTTCGCCTTGTTCCACCCCCCGCAGTCAACCATGTCCTGGTACGACACCGTCTCCATCCGGATGAAACCGCGACACAAATCGGTATGAATCTTCCCCGCCGCCTGCGGCGCCGGCGTCCCCCGACGCACCGTCCACGCCCGCGCCTCCATCGGCCCCGCCGTGAAAAAGGTAATGTAATCCAACAAATGATACCCCGTCCGGATCACCCGCGCCAAACCTGATTCGGTGATCCCCAGATCCTCCATGAATATCTGCGCTTCCTCCGGCTCCAATTGCCCCAGCTCATCCTCCAGCTTGGCACACACCGGCACCACCTCGAGGCCCCGCGCCGCCGCATACTCCAGCAACGCCTTGGCCGCCTCCGAACTCCCGAAATTGCGGAACGTCTCCTCGTCGGTGTTGGCGCAGATAAACGCCGGCATCACCGTCAGCAACCCGAGCTGAGCCACCACCGCCGCCACCTTGGGGTCATTGCGGTCGTACTCCGGAAAACGCCCGTCGGCCAGCTGCGCGGCGAGCTCTTTCAACAATTCGAATTCAAGCTTGGCATCGGGATCGTTCGAACGCGCCAGCTTGGCCGACTTGTCACGCTTCTTCTCCAGCATGTCGAGGTCCGCCAGCATCAGCTCGGTCATAATCACGTCAAGGTCGCTCACCGGATCGCATTTGCCGTCCACATGCACCACGTCGGGATCGTTGAAAAGCCGCACCACGTGGGCGATTGCGTCGACGTTGCGGATGTGCCCGAGAAACTGGTTGCCCAGCCCCTGCCCCTGACTCGCCCCCTTGACCAGCCCGGCGATATCGATGAATTTCAGCGTCGAAGGCACAATCCGGCCGGAATGCTCAAGGTCGGAGAGCACCTGGAGCCGCGCATCCGGCACCGGCACGATCCCGGTATTGGGCTCGATGGTGCAGAAAGGGAAATTGGCGGCTTCCGCGCCGCCCTTGCACAAAGCGTTGAACAAAGTGGATTTCCCGACATTGGGGAGTCCCACGAAACCGCAGCAGAAACTCATAACTCAAGGCTCTTTCCGTAAAATAGCAGAACTGTTTCGAAAACAAAGCCCGTCCCCGACAAAATCAGCCGGGACACGGGCCTTGCACAAATCGTCAAACCGCGTTACTGCGCGTCGACGATGGTCTGGTCGTTGTAGAAGAAGTTGAAGGCGTTATGCTGAACGTCGACCACCCACGCCGGACGCATCATCGGGCCATAGCCCCAACCCGCATCCATCGGGTCTTCCGGGCAGCCCGGCAGCGGCACCGGGAAAGTGACGATGTCGATCGCGCCGGTAACTTCACGGCCGACGGTGTAAACCACGCCCTTGATCACGCCGTAGGTCAACGAGGCGATGGCGCCTTTTTCGTTGTTGACGTCATAAGGCTTCATCAGCAGTTCCAGCGGGCCGAAAGCGACGTTGGCCACGCCGCGGCCGAGTTTCTCGACCATGTTGTTGAGCAGTTCGCCCTCAGCTCTGGCGGAGCCGATACACAAAAAGGTCATCAACAAACCGACCAGCATCATGCTTTTACCGAATCTCATCCGTATCACCCTTGGGTTTTGAGTTTTATTTATCGGGAATGTTTTCTAAAATCTCAACATCGGAAGCAATATAGTTTTGCTTTTCACAAATTTCAAGAAAAAACCGCCAAAAAAACTCCATTTATAGCGAAATTTCTGAAAAAACGTGCTATTTTAAAGAAAAAGAAATCTTTAACGGGAGCAAACCCCATGTCCATAGAAAAACAACGCGAACGCTTCGCCGATCTGACGCTGCTGAAGCGCTCGGAGCAGCACTATCCGGACACCCCCGGAGAGGCGCAGCTGGAGACGTTCGAGAACCTGTATGCGGACCGCGATTACATCATCGAATTCGACTGCCCGGAGTACACCTCGCTCTGCCCGGTGACCGGCCAGCCCGACTTCGGCCATATCACCGTGCGCTACATTCCGGACCGACGATGCGTCGAAAGCAAGTCGCTCAAGCTCTTTTTGTATTCGTTCCGGAACGCCAACACGTTCCACGAGGAGTCAGTCAACACCATCCTCGACGCGGTGGTCAAAGCCTGCGCTCCGAGATGCGCCGAAGTCACCGGCAAATTCCGGCCGCGCGGCGGCATCGCGATCAATGTTACAGCTCGTTATGGAGGAAAACTCGATGAATAAAACCGTTTTTGAATTCGTTCCGTCAGGTTCGGTCACCACCCCTGCGGGGTTTCTCGCCGCCGGCGTCACCGCCGGCTTCAAGCGCAGCGGGGCGCCGGACTTTGCGATGATCGTTTCGCAGCAGCCGGCCAATTTCGCCGGCGCCTTCACCTCGTGCACCTTTGCCGCCGCCCCGGTCCGGGTGTCGCAGAAACGGGTGCGCGAGTCCAAGGCGATCCGGGCGGTCATCGTCAACAGCGGCAACGCCAACGCCTGTACCGGCGCGGCCGGCATCGCCAATGCCGAAAAAAGCTGTGAAATCGCGGCCAAAACGCTCGGCATCGAGCCCGGCGAAGTGGTGGTCGGCTCCACCGGCCGGATCGGCGTCCAGCTCAATATGGCGACCATCGAAAAGGGCATCAAGCTCGCCGCCGAAGCGCTGAACAACCGGGGCGGGGAAGCCGCCGCGCAGGCGATCATGACCACCGACACGGTGCCGAAATCGGTCGCGGTGAGCTTCCAGCTCAACGGCAAAACCGTTTCGATCGGCGCGATGACCAAGGGCGCGGGGATGATCGACCCCAATCTCAAGGTGTTGCATGCCACCATGCTCTGTTTCATCACCACCGACGTCAAAGCGGACAACGATTTCCTCGCCGACCTGC
>CAZRFG010000407.1:0-3014 GCA_964599205.1 uncultured Victivallaceae bacterium | reverse complement strand
CTATGAGTGAACATCGTTGCGTTTCGTTTCCGCCAAGCGCGGATGATCGGGCCCGGATTTTGATCCTGGGGTCGATGCCGGGCGGGGAATCGCTGCGGCGACAGCAGTATTATGCCTTTGGCCGCAACCTCTTTTGGAAATTGACCGGAGAGCTTTTCGGCTTCACGCCGGAACTGCCTTATATGGAGCGGCTGGAGCGGCTGCGGGGCAATCGGGTGGCGCTCTGGGATGTGCTTGCCGGGTGCGAACGGCCGGGGAGTCTCGACAGCTCGATCCGTGCCGCCGAGCCGAATGATATTCCCGGCCTTCTGGCGACTTGCCCCGGAATTCAGCGGATTTGTTGCAACGGGCAGACTTCGGCGAAGTATCTGCGACAATTTTTTCCCGGAATCGGCGTTGAAATCATGGTGCTGCCTTCCACCAGTCCGGCGGCGGCGGTCTATTCTTATCCCGAGAAACTGGCGCGCTGGCGCGCCGCTTTGGCCCCGGTGCTCGAACGGAGCATTTGCATCGAAGGCAAAAGCGGTGTAGAGTATTGACCCGATTAGAGGAGGAATATCGCAGCGATGGCGGAGGATACGAAAATTCTGGCGACTGCGTCACCGGTGCTGCCGGAGGACGGCGTCTTTTTTTCCACCTCGGTCTGGGGCCAGGGCGATTTGACCTCATATAGCTCCACTTACGGCAGCTGGTTCGCCGATGCCGAAAAGACCCTGGTCGATCCCAATGACGACAACCTCTGCTGGGCCGGGGCCGCCGCCAATCTCCTGCTGCAATGCGGTTATCGGGGTGCGTTTGCCGACGAAGACCGCCTGATGGATCTCTTTTCGGAGAACTGGAGCAACCGCTCCGGCTGGGTCGAGCAGGCGGTCTCGTGGTATTTCAACGCCAAGGCGTATTACTTCTCCTCGCCGGTTCCCGCCGGCGGCAACTACTTCTCCGAGCTTTCCGCCAAGAATCTGCTTACGGTCGTTTACGGCACCGGGAGCAACGCCGCTACGGTGGTGAGCTCGCTGGCGCGTTACCTCGATGCCGGTTACGGCGTGGCGATCAATATGCAGGGGGCGCTTGAGCACGTCGTCACCGTCTGGGGGTACAAGATCGAGAACGGCGTGGTCCGGCTCTACTATTCCGACTCCGACGACAACAAAAACAACAGTTACACCGACCGGCGCGACGCCGCCAATGTGCTGCGCACCACTACCTTGAGTTACGACAGCGCCACTTCGCGCTGGATTCTCGACAATCTCAGCGGAGCCTATCTCTACAATTTCACCGCGCTTGCCCGCTATGATCGGGTTCTGAGCGGCAAGGTCGAGAGTTTCGCCGACGCCGAGACTTTGACGGTCGCCGACGGCGCGGGCGTCCGGCGCGGCAACCTTGACGCGGTCGGGGACCAAGATTATTATACTTTTGCCGCCGCGGGAACGACCGTCACCATCAGCGTGCGTCCCGAGCTGGAGACCTTCGACGGTAAGCTGGATTGGAGCGTCTACAGCGGGAGCACTCTTCTATTCAGCTCCGGCAAGGATAATTTCGGGCGCTTCAGCTGGACGTTGACCGGCGGCGCTGCCGAGCTTTATGTGGTGGTCGGCGGCAGCCGCAATTCGAGCGCGGGGGTGGGGAGTTCCAATTATAGCGTTCGCGTCGGCATCGACGCCGGGGAAACTCCGCCGGAGTCGCCGGCCGGACTTGCCGCCCTCCGGACCGGCAGCGCGGTCAAGTTGAGCTGGAACGAAGTCGCCGGCATGGCGTATCTGGTCGAATACTCAACCTCGAGCGATTTCGCCGCCGGCAGTGTCAGCCGGTACTTTTCCTCCGGGCGCGAATTCAATCTCAATTTTGCCGACGGGCGCTATTACTGGCGGGTGGCGGCGATCGACGAACTCAACACCTTCAGCGTCTGGACGGTGGCGGCGGAGACGCTGGTGGTCGATACCGTCGCTCCTGGCAAGGTCGCCGGAGCTTCCGGGCGGCAGAACGGGGCGGAAATTTTGTTCGCCTGGAGCGCGGTGAGCGACTTTTCCGGCGTCAGTTACGAATTGCAGTACTCGACTTCGTCCGCCTTTGCCGGGGCTTCCAGCGTGGCCGCCGCGACCAATGCGCTCAATCTCGCGGTCTGGGCCGGAGGGACGTATTACTGGCGGATTCGCGCGATCGACGGCGGCGGCAACACCGGGGCATGGAGCGCGACCGGGACGCTGACGGTCGACACAGTCGCGCCGTCGCCGGTGTCCGGCTTGGGCGGGGTGTCGCAAGGGCAGTGCATGAATCTCACCTTTGCCGCGGTCGGCGATAGTGATTTGTCTTTTTACGAAGTCCGTTACGGGGCTTCCGGCGATCTCTCCGGCGCGGCCGCGATCCGGATCGGCAAGGAGACGAGTTACCGGACTTCGGCGCAGGGCGTCGGCGACTTCTATTTTCAGGTCCGGGCGGTCGATGCGAGCGGGAATGCCGGAGCGTGGAGTGAAGTTTGGCAGGGCGAGGTTCTCGCCGCGCCTCCTGTGGTGACGGTCAAAGCCGGCAAGCTGGTTCAGACGGTGAGCTGGAGCGGTGCGGCGGGGGCGGAATACGAGCTTGATTTCGGCAATTACGGCGTGCTTGCCACGGCGGCGACCACTTATTCGCTCTACTATGCCGGCGCGGGGGCGGGAAGCTGGCGGATTCGGCTGGCGGGCGGCGAATGGAGTGAAGCATCGGCGATTGCCGGGGTCGGGGCGACTTTGCCGCCGCAGTTGATAGCGACTGCGGATACGGCGAGTGTGATTCTCGGCCGTGCCGGGAGCGGGGTGTGGGGCGATGCCTATACATTGGTCAATTCGTTTGACCGCACTGAGGCGGCGGTGGCGTTGGCCGGGCGGTCGCGGTCGTTGGACGGGTATCGGGGCGGGGCGGATTATGACATTTTATTTCTCGGCGATAGTGGGGCGACGTTGATACTCGACGATATTTATTCGGCTTCGGCGGTGTCGGGGATGGCGGCGCGATTGGCGGGGGTTGAGGAGATTCGGGGG
>CAZRFG010000406.1:0-3015 GCA_964599205.1 uncultured Victivallaceae bacterium | reverse complement strand
CCACTCTGCGAAAGCGAGGTCGGCAGCCGAGTCACGAAGTGACCGGCGAACGACATCGAGCGAAGCAGTCCGGCGAACGACATCGATTGAAGCAGGCCGACCGGCGTCCTCAGGATTCCGAGTCGGCCGTTACGCGTTTCCGGTTCGAAAAAGGCGAGCGCCCGGCAGTATGCAGGCCGGTCACTCCAAGGCAACAGGATGACAGGTGCAATGAAACCAATTTTACGGACGATGTTCGCGCTGGCCGGACTCGCTGCACTCGGTTGCGCAGCGGCTCATGCCGCGGAAAATCTGGTGCCGGATCCCGGATTCGAGACCCGGCAGGGCAAGTGGTATTTGCGGGCGGTGAAATCGCCGTCGGCGCCGGATCAGATGACCTATGTCTCCGAGCGTCCGCACTCCGGCACGACCTGTCTCCGGGTGGCGGATTTGCAAACCAATTCCGGGCATTACCTCTCGCTCGATCTCAATGTTCCGGCGGGAGTGAAAAAACTGCGGCTGACCTTTTTTGTCCGCGCTGACGAACCGCACGCTTTTCAGGCCGGGCTGCTCTTCAATTCCGACGGCAAGCCGGTCCGTTTTCTCGGCAGCGCAATTTCAAAGTTTCAGGCGGCCGGAGAGTGGCAGGAGTGTCAGGTCATGGCCACGGTCCCGGACGGGGCGGCGACGCTCAATTTGCTGCTGGCGCCGACCGAGACGAAATATGAACAGCAGGGCGTCGTTTACTTCGACGACATTGTTGTCGATGTTCCGCCGGAAAAGTCTGTGGCCGAAGCGCTCGGCATTGACCGCGAACCCCGGCCCCGGATCGATGCCCCCTATACGCCGGCGGACGGCTCGACGGCGTTGCGGAATCCGCCTTCCTTTATTTTTCCCACGCCGAACAACTGGGTGCGCGGTAAATTCACCTACGCCATCGAATGGTCGAAGTCGCCGGAGTTCCCCGCGAATGGTACCGGGCGTATGACCGGGTGTACGTATCACGTCAATATTCCGACCGTGACTCTGGAGCCGGGGCAATGGTTCTGGCGCTACGGGATAGAAAACCAGCCGGGCGGGACCGCCTGGAGCCGGGCGCGCGCCTTTACGGTTACGCCGGAAGCGCCGGTGCTGGCGTGGCCGGATCTGGCCAAGGTGATTGCCGCCGTCAGCAAAGACGATTTGCGCTCCTACGTGACCCGCGCCGACTTGCCCGCCATCCGCCAACGCGCCCGGGACGGCGACCTGAAAGAACTGGTCGACCGCATGCGGGACGGGCTGGACCGCAAAATCGGCGAGGAGCTTCAGCCGGAACCGCCTTTTCTGCCGCCGCGGGGGACCAAGGAACATATGGCCGAGTTTGTCCGGATCATGCGCTCGATGACCTTTTACAGCATGGAGTCCTACGGCTTGATGTATCTCATCACCGGCGAGGTCAAATACGGCAATGAGGCCAAACGCCGGCTGCTTCATTTTTACGGCAAGTGGGACCCGAAGGGCTCGACCAGCGTCAGGCACAACGACGAGCCGGGGATGCACCTCAATACCTACGGCTTGCCCGCTTACGAGTGGACGCGGGAACTTTTCACGCCGGAAGAGCGCCGGATCGTGGAAAACAGCATGGCGATCCGGATGAATGAATTTTATGACATCTTGAGCAGCGAACCGGTCGACGCCCACCCGTTCAACAGCCATGCGATCTACTATTACCAGCTGATGGGGCGTCTGGCGCTGGTGCTGATCCATGACAATCCCGACGCGCCGCGCTGTTTCGATTATGCGCTGCGTTATTTCTGGACATATCTGCATCCCTTTGCCGCGCCGGACGGCGGCTGGAGCGAGGGCCCCGCTTACGGCAGCTGGGGCGTGGAACGGCTCTGCCGCTTCACCCATGTGGTCAAGATGAATACCGGGATCGACCTGCGGAAAATCCATCCGTTCTTCCAGAAATGCGGGTATTATTCGCTGTACGGCTGGCCGGGACGCTCCCTCCAGACCAGTTTTGGCGACGGGACGTCGCCCGCGTCGCAGGCGAGCATGCTGCGGATCTGCGCGGCGATCAACCGCAACCCGGTCTTCCTGAAGCCGGCCCTGGACCGGAAACAGCCGGCGGATTTCTCGATCTGGACCGTGCTGACCGACCCGGCGACGCTGGGCAAACCGGATATGACTGGACTGCCCAAAGCGATCTCGTTCGACAGCATCGGTTTCGTCGCGCTGCGGACGGATATGGAGGATTTCGACAATGACGTCGGCCTGATTTTCCAGAGCAATCCCTATGGCGCGGTCAGCCATCACCACAACTGCCACAATTGTTTCATGCTGGAAGCTTACGGGGAGCCGTTGGCGATCTCCAGCGGGTACTACGACTATTACGGCAGTCCGCATCACGACGGCTGGACCCGCCAGACGAAAGCGCGGAACGGGATCACCGTGGACGATGGCAAGGGCCAGATGCGCGGCGGCCATGCGGTCGGCAAAATCACACATTTCTCAACCGGACCGGATTTCGACATCGTGACCGGGGACGCGTCAAAAGCCTACGATATGCTCGACACGTCGCTGCGTACGATTGTCCACGTCCGTCCGGGCTTTTTTGTCATTCGCGACCGGGCGACGGCGCCGGAAGCGCATGTGTTCGAGTACAATCTGCACGGCTTCCAGCCGGGGGCATTTGACGAAAAGAGCCAGACCGCCGTCCTGAAAATGCCGAAAGCGGAACTGCGGGTGTGTTTTCTGGGGGATGCGCCATGGAAATTCAGGAGTTTCGACCGGTTCCCGATCGCTCCGGAGCGGACCGACAAACGTCCGTTCCCTGAGCAGTGGCACTTCGTCGCTTCCGCCCCGGAAGCGTCAAAGACCCTCGACCTCATTACCGTCCTGCTGCCGTATCGGACCGGCGAGGCGGATCGCCTGCCGAAGATTGAAAAGCTGCCGGACGGCGTCCGTTTTCTCTTTCCGGACGGCAGACGCACCGAAGTCCGCTTCGACGGCGACCGGGTTCTGACCTCGAAGCAATAGGGTGAGCGCCGGTGC
>CAZRFG010000405.1:0-3024 GCA_964599205.1 uncultured Victivallaceae bacterium | reverse complement strand
CGATACGGAGCGCGAGGCACTTCTTGCCGAGCAGCGCGTTGCCGCCGTAACCGGAACCGAACGACCAGATTTCACGGGTTTCCGGGAAGTGCGCGATGTATTTCTTTTCGATCGGGGCGCACGGCCAGACGCCGTTGTCCTTTTCGCCGGGGGCGAGGGGCTTGCCGACGGAGTGGATGCAGGGGACGAATTCGCCGTCCTTGCCGAGCACCTTGAGCACCGCGGTGCCGACGCGGGTCATGACGTCCATGTTGATCACAACGTAGGCGGAGTCGGTCAGCTCAACGCCGATCTTGGCGATGTTGGAGCCGACCGGGCCCATCGAGAACGGGATGACGTACATGGTGCGGCCGGCCATACAGCCGTCGTACATGCCCAGCATCGTCTTCTTGAGTTCCTTGGGATCGATCCAGTTGTTGGTCGGACCGGCATCTTCCTGCTTTTCACAGGCGATGTAGGTGCGGTTTTCCACGCGGGCGACGTCGGACGGGTCGGAGCGGAAGAGCAGGCTGTTCGGCTTCTTGGCCGGGTTGAGACGGGTGGCGAGACCGGAATCGACCAGCTCGTTGCAGAGACGATCGTATTCGGCTTGGGAACCGTCGCACCAGTAAATGGCGTCAGGTTTGCAGATTTTGGCCCAGTCTTCGACCCACTTGACCAGCTTGGCGTGCTCGGTCGGAATGGCATTCAGATGCTTGATCATTCTTTCTTGCTCCTCACAGTGTTATGCGTTATCTCGCTTCCGCCTGGCTTTCCGTCAAGGCCGTTTGGATTTGATTACAAATTCCTCTACAATACATCCGGGGGGCATAAAAATCAACTCTTAAAATGTTTTTTTTCCGTAAAATCCGGGTCTTTTACTTGCAAAAAAATAATTCGGTTGTAACTTAGCAAAAAGGAGTTCGGCATCCCGTCAGGGCTTTGGCGCGATGATTTTGGTCCCGCTTGAAGTGATTGCCGAACAATAATCGTTTTTATCCCGGGACGGTTGACGAAAAGCGGCCGTCTCGGTTTGTCTTCGGACAAGGTTTTCAAGGGTTATGGTAAGGACATAGATGATGAACATTTTTCGGGAACTCAATGCGCGCGGCTTCTGCTACCAGTCGACCGACGCGACCGCGATCGAGCAACTTCTGACCACCGAGCAGGTGAAGTTTTACGTCGGCTTCGACCCCACCGGGAGCAGTCTCCACGTCGGCCATCTGCTGCCGGTGATGGCGATGCGGCTGCTGCAAAAAGCCGGCCATATTCCGATCGTCCTGGTCGGCGGCGCCACCGGCCAGATCGGCGACCCCTCGGGCAAGAAGAGCGCCCGCCCGATCCTGACCAAGGAAGAGGTCGCCGCCAACGTCGAAGCGCTCAAAGCCCAGCTCGGGCGTTTCATCTCGGTGGCCGACGGCAAGGCGATTTTCGTCAACAACCTCGACTGGTTCAAGGATATTTCGTACATCGACTTCCTGCGCGAAATCGGCCACTATTTCAGCGTCAACCGGATGTTGGCCCAGGATTCGGTCAAGTCGCGCCTCGAGGACGGTCTGTCCTTCCTCGAATTCAACTACTCGATCCTCCAGGCCTACGACTTCTACGTGCTCAACCGCGACCTCGGCTGCAAGATGGAATTCGGCGGCCAGGACCAGTGGGGCAACATGGTCGCCGGCACCGAGCTGGTGCGGCGCAAGAGCGGCAACGAAGTCCACTGCATGACCATTCCGCTGTTGCTCGACAGCAACGGCCAGAAATTCGGCAAAACCGCCGGCGGCAACAACGTCTGGCTCGACGTCAAACGCACCGGCACCTTTGACTACTACCAGTTCTGGCGCAATTGCGACGACGCCGCGGTGCGACAGCTGCTGCTCTATTTCTCAAGTTTGCCGACCGCCGAAGTCGACGCTTTGACCGCCGCCGGGGCGAACATCAACCGGGCCAAGGAAATCCTCGCTTACGAGGCCACTTGCCTCGCCCACGGCGAAGCGGCGGCGCGCGAGGCGTTCCTCACCGCCGGCGGCAAATTCGGATTCGCCGACCCGGAGAAGAAAGTGGCGACGACGAGTTTGATCGCCGCGATCGAGCAGACCGCGGCGGCGATCGAGCTTCCCGAGTGCGCGCTTGCGCGTACGTTGTTCGAAGGCGAGGGGATGCCGCTTCCCCGCCTCTTGGTCGAGTCCGGCATTTCCAAGTCGACCAGCGACGCCCGGCGGCTGATCCAGGGCGGCGGAGTGGCGATCGACGAAGTCCGCATCGACGACGTGGCGAAACCGGTCACCGTCGCCGACTTCACCGGCGACGCGCTGGTGCTCCGCGCCGGCAAGAAAAATTTCCGCCGTATTGTAATCAAGTAATAAGAGAGGCCGGTTATGTCCGCTCATTCCGAATTGCTCTTCGCCTCCTTTGCCCCCAAGACGCTCGAGCCCGCCCAGTCGGTCGGCAACAAATTCCAGCGCCTTTTGGCCGCGCTTGAGCTCGCCGCCACAGTCAAGGACCGCCGTGTGGCGATCAAAATGCACCTGGGCGGGGGGGGCGGTTTTTCGACCATCCATCCCTTTTTCGTCCGCAAGCTGGTTCAGGCGGTCAAGGACGCGGGGGCCCGCGAGGTCTTCGTCACCGACCTTTACCGCGACACCGTCGGTGCGATCGACCGCGGCTACACCGAGGAAGTGTTCGGCTGTCCGATCGTATCGGTCTGCGGCGAAAAGGACGACCATTTCCGCGCCTTCCCGGTTGAGCCGCCGTTCAAGACGCTGACTTCGATTGAGCTCTCGGGGGCGATCCTCGACGCCGACGTGCTGATCGACTTTTCGCATGTCAAGGGGCACGGCGTCTGCGGCTTCGGCGGCGCTTCCAAAAATCTCTCGATGGGCGCGGTCACCGACAAAATGCGCCAGATGCTCCACGCCCTCGAGGGCGGTCTGATCTGGGACGACGCCAAGTGTTCGCGCTGCGGCGCCTGCATCGAACACTGCCCCAACGGGGCGATGTCGTTCAAGGACGACAAACTCTCGATCTTCTACCACGACTGCAAATTCT
>CAZRFG010000404.1:0-3032 GCA_964599205.1 uncultured Victivallaceae bacterium | reverse complement strand
TGTAGCGCCGGGAAATCTCGTTGTAGCTCCAGGTGCGGTGGCGGTGCCACTGGCCGCGGACAAAAAGCGGACAGTGGATGCTGAAGGTAAAGACCACATGTTCCAGCGGGCTGGTGTGCTTGTTGGCGATGAGGTAGTCGAGCAGCGCGACGTCGCGCTCGTCCATCGTCTTTTTGAGTTTGCCGAACGACACCCGGGCGGCGTTGACAATGGTGGCTTCGCTGCCGAGGTGGTCGATCAGCCCGACCCAGCCTTGCCCGCCGAGAACTTTGACGTGATTTTCCGGCGGAATATTCAAGTGTTCCATGTAGTCGATCCCTTTTATTTGATGGTCAGCAATTTGGCTTCGAGTTCAGCGGCGAATTTGGCGGCGCAGGCCGAGAGCGCGGCGGCGGCGCCGGGGCCGTCGGCGCTTTCCGCCGGGGCTTCGGCGGTGAAGGTGCCGGTGTAGACTTGCGGGTTGTTGTTGCCGGCGCGGTAATTGATCTCGTAATTGACCCCGAGCAGCACCTTTTTGCGCTGGTAATCGAGGTCGAACTGGAAGATCGAGCCGGTGATGTCGCATCCGGCGCTGGTCGAGGTCATGTGGTCGCGAGCGAAGTATTCGCTCAAGTAGCGCCGCAGCATCTGATCCGGGGCCTGGGCCCAGGTGGTGTAGGGGGCTTCGAGCAAGCGGCCGTCGGCCTGGCGGAAGAGCATTTTGCGGTTGGCCGGAGTCAGGTTGTTGAAGCCGTCGACCCGGACGGTGAAGGCGGGCAGCTGTTTCGCCTTGCCTCCGGAAATGTCATAGATCGCGGTTTCCCGGTAAGGCTCCGGGCTCAGGACTCCGCAGCCGCCGAGGAGCAGCGCCGAGCCGATCAGACATACGTTTCGCAGCAGCATTTTGATCATCCTCAAGGTTGGCCGGGCGGCGGGATCATCAGCTCCTGATTGAGCTTGAGCCTGGTCGTCGGCGTTAAATTATTGGCATCCATGATCAGCTTGAATTTGGTCGAGGAACCGTAATATTTGCGGGCGATCGAGCCCAGCGTGTCGCCGGAGCCGACCCGATGCGTCTTCGGAAAAGCGTCCGGCACGGGCGCGGGAGCCGGAGCCGGACTTGGCACCGGCGCCGGAGCGGCGACCGCGTTTTTGTCCGGTGTCGGGGCGGCGGCAAGCGCGGGCGCGGCGACCGGCGACTTTTTGAGCGCGGCGAGTTCACGGGTCTGGGCGAGCACGATCCGTTTGAGGTCGCCGTTCTGTTTGCGGAGGGCATCGATCAGCGCGGCGTCCTCGGCGGCGGCGGCCTGGCGCGGCGGCGGGAGTTCTTTGCCGTTGAGCTGTTCGCGGTAGCGGCTTTCGGCGGCGGCGAGCCAGGCCTGGGCCATCTCCTTGCCGGAGGGCGGGGGTGAAAGCCGCAAATATTCGCGGTAGTGGTAGATCGCCCGAAAGGGATCGTTGAGGTTTTCGTCGTAGAGCGAAGCGAGCGCGAGGTGGCCGTCGAGCGAATCGGGGCGGACGGCGAGGAGGTTGCGGTACTGGCGTTCGGCGGCCTCGTAGTCGCCGGCGTCGTGGCAGAGCCGGGCTTTGCGGAAAGCGGGGTGGGCGGTATCCGCCGCGCGCCCGCAGCCGAAGCCGCCGAGGAGCGCCGCGAGCAAAGCCGCGAGGAGGTATGTGTACCGGATCTTATTCATCTTTGGCCAATAACCTGAGCGCGCAAATGCCGCACAAGGCGGCGGTTTCGAGGCGGAGAATCCACGGTCCGAGCGAGAGGCCGCGGCCTCCGGCGGCGCGGATGGCGTCTTCTTCATTTTCGCTGAATCCGCCTTCGGGCCCGACCAGCCAGGCAACCGGGCCGCAAAGCGGGACGGCAGGCTGTTCCTCGACGCCGGAGACGGAGCCGTAATAGAGGGCGGCGCCTTCATTTTTCAACGTGGCGAGCACTTCTTCGAGGGGTTTGGCGGGGGTGATTGCGGGCAAATAGGGGTTGCGGGATTGTTTGCATCCTTCCTGGAGCAGCGTTTGCCAGCGGTCGCTGCCTTCGGGCTGGGCGACGGAGCGTTCGCAATGGATGAGCCGGATTTCGGCGACGCCGATTTCGACGGCTTGTTTGAGGAGCACGTCGAGTTTGGCGCGACGCGGGGCGGCGCAGCAGAGGATGAACCGGAGGTCTTCGGGGGAGATGAATTCGACGGCTTCGACCCGGATTTGTTGATCCGGCCCGATGACGGCGGTGCCGCGGAGTCCTTTGCCGTCGTAGAGGGCGATCCGTTCGCCTTCGCGGGCGCGCAACGTTTTGAACAGGTGGTCGCGCTCGCTACGGACGAGTTCGATCTCGGAGCCGGCTTCAAAGGTTGAATTGACGAAAAATCCGTGCATGATGATTGTTTCCCAAAGTTCCACCACAATATAACCCGGGGTTACGGAAAAATCCAGTCAAGGGGGGTGTTTTCACATGAATAAAAAAAGCGCCGCAGGCCCCAAAAAATAAAAAAAACGCGAAGCGTCAATCCCGCCCTCCGTCGCACGGAGGCGTGGTCCAGCGGCGAAACGCTGGTCGCTCGCTCAAAAGCGAGCGAAGTGAAGCGCAGCGCTCCCCCGAGGTCGGCGGAGCCGACGCCACACTGCGGGAGCGAAACAAGCGGCGCAAGAGCAACGCGAATTGCGACGCGCGATTGAGCGAAGCAGGCCCCGGGGGAATGTTTCGCACGGAGGCACGGAGGCACGGAGGGGAGATTGAACGGGGGATTGAACGGGGGATTGAACGCGGGATTGAACGCGGCTTGGACGACGGGGACGACCGGAACAGAGTTTTTGACTTTTCCCTCCTCCGTGCCTCCGTGCCTCCGTGCCTCCGTGCGAAACCCTCCCCCGGAATCGGCACCCGCCCTGCTTCGCTCAATGTCGTTCGCCGGTCACTTCGTGACTCGGCTGCCGACCTCGCTTTCGCAGAGAAGAGCGGGCTCCGCCCGCGGATGGGGGGGAGCGCTGCGCTTAGCTTCGCTCGCTTTTTAGCGAGCGACCAGCGTTTCGCCGCTGGACCACGCCTCCGT
>CAZRFG010000403.1:0-3042 GCA_964599205.1 uncultured Victivallaceae bacterium | reverse complement strand
CTGATCGCGGTTCCGCGCCAGGTCAAAGACGGGGTCGATCTCAACGGCAATTTGGTGCTCCGACTCTCGAGCGACTACGGCAAGAGTTTCAAGGCGTACCAAACCGAAACCCGCCCCTACCTCGGGGCGATCGAGAGCTCTTCCTCCGGCCGGGTTCCCGCCGGCCCCCCGGCGCTGTTCCGCGGCGTCCACCGCGAGAAACTCGGCGGCGAAGGCGTCACCTACCCCGATGTCGGCATCCAGAAGCTCGACTTCTGCGCGCTCAACCGCTTCGACGTGATCCTGCCGGAGAG
Organism: uncultured Victivallaceae bacterium; assembly: GCA_964599205.1. GTDB lineage: Bacteria > Verrucomicrobiota > Lentisphaeria > Victivallales > Victivallaceae > JAVBUI01. Next base: position 2,749 of record CAZRFG010000403.1, on the reverse strand, counting down.
AACCGCCGACGGGCTGCAACTCCCCAAACCGCTGGTGCTCACCGAGCGCGCCAACGGCGTCGCCAGCCACTCCGGCGCGAACAACATCGCCGCCCGCGCCGACGGCAAACTCTTCATCGCCTATATCGAAGTCCCGGCCGAACCCGCCACCGGCGGCAACCCGACTTACGTCGCCGAAGTGGATCTTGCCAAACGCGAAATCACCGGCCGACAGCTCGTCGCCAACGCCACCCCGCTGGTCTCCGACGGCCACTCCTGCCCGACCATGGTACTCAGCTCCAAAGGCGAACTCGACCTTGTCACCGGCTCCCACGGCTGGGGCCCGAAACACCCCGGCTTCCTTTTCCTCCGCAGTCTCAAGCCGCTCGACCTCACCGGCTGGAGCGAACCCGAAAGACTCGGGGCGGGCCAGTCCTACGTCGACGCGGTGATCGACCGCCATGACAACATCTATATCGCCTACCGCGTCCACCCCCAGCTCCGGATCCGGAAATACGACCGGGCGGCGGGCAAATGGCTGCCGCCGGTGAGCCTGCTCGAATACACCCCGGCGCGGCAGAAAGACGGCACCTTGACCTACACCGTCTTTTATCACCATCTCTTCATCGACCGCAAAGACAATCTGTACGTCAAAACCGTGTTCAACGACTTCAACACCGGCCTCAAGGGCAAGTTCCCGCTGATGTGGCTGGTCAGCTCCGACGGCGGCCAAAACTGGAAAATTCCCGATACCGCGTGGATCAAAGCCAATCTCGGCGAATAAGCTCTATATTTTTGCCTCCGGCGGCCAGGGCGGATATGGCATGGAAAGGCCGGGGACTGGAGCAAAGATTTTGAGAATCAATTGGTCGTGAAACCGGAAGGAGACAATCCATTGTCTCCTGAGGATTTTGCGGCCAAGTTAGCTCAAAAGATGGCTCAAGGCGCGGACGGCTTCATGCCATATCCGCCCCAAGGCGCTTCGCCCCTGGACCCCGACCGGCAAGGTGCCGGTGCCGTCGCAATTGTTTTCCGCGACGCGGAAAACAATTGCGCTGTTTTTTTAATATATTGAGGAATCCGACGACGACGGGCACTTTGCACTTGCACAATTGCGCCTCGCGGGCTATTGTAAGCTACGGAGGTGATTTGCGATGAATAAGCGTTTTGTTTTCGGTCCGGTGGCGTCGCGGCGGCTGGGCGTTTCGCTCGGCGTCGATCTGGTGATGCCCAAAACCTGTTCGCTCAACTGCGTCTACTGCGAAGCCGGTGAAACCACCCGCCTTACGCTGGAGCGCGGCAACTACGTCGACTGCGAGCGGGTGATCGCCGAGCTCGAGGACACCCTTGCTTCGCATCCCCGGCTCGACTTCATCACCTTTTCCGGCGCGGGCGAGCCCACCCTCAACGCGGGCATCGGCCAAGTGGCGCGGTATCTCAAGGAACACTACCCCCAGTACCCGATCTGTCTATTGACCAACGCCTGCGCCTTTGACGACGACGGGCTGCTGACGGAAATCGCGGACATCGACCTCGTGGTGCCGTCGCTCGACGCCTCCAGCGAGGAGGAGTTCCGGACCATCAACCGCCCCGCCCCCGGCATGACCTTCGCCCGGTTGCTCACGGGTCTCCGCAAATTCTGCGCCGGGACCAAGGCCAAAGTCTATCTCGAACTCTTCATCGTTCCCGGCGTCAACGACAGCGACGAATCGATCGCGCGCTTCGCCGAACTGGTGAAAACGCTCAAAATCGACAAAGTCCAGCTCAATACCCTCGACCGCCCCGGCTGCGTCGACTGGATCAAACCCTCGACGGCGGAGAACACCCGGCGCTTCATCGCCGTGCTGGAGCCGATCTGCCCGGTCGAAGCGGTCGGCCCGTTCCGCTACAAGAGCGCCGATTTGCGCGCCCCGGTGGCGCGCACCGCCGCGATCTGCCAGATTCTCGAACTCGCCCGCCGCCGTCCGGTAACCCTGCCGGACCTGGTGCTGGCGACCGGAGTGGACGAAAAAACCCTGGCGAAACACCTCGACGACCTCGTCCATGCCGGCCACCTGAGCGCCGAGAAAGAAGCGCGGGGTGTTTTTTACCGCACCAATTGATCGATAGCAGAGGGCAAAGCGGCGAAAGCTCCGGCCCCGAAGCGGAGCCATTGCCATTTTGCCCGTTCCGCCCGGTCATCGCCACCGGCAAAAATACCGGCCAAGAGCCTGCCGGATCAGTCCGGCCCCCCGCGCCCGCCCCGGGATGGGCGGTCTTGACACCTGACGACCGGTGGTACCCTGACGGCGTTTTTGCTCTTCCAACCTCGAAAATTCCGCTTTTTTTCAACTTTTTTCCTCACCCCGGTTTGCTTTTTAAGAAATCCCGGCTATCTTATAGGACATTGAACGCTTCGGGCGTATAGCTCAGTTGGTTAGAGCGCTACGTTGACATCGTAGAGGTCACAGATTCGAGTTCTGTTACGCCCACCATTTTTTTGCCCTCAAATCCCCGATTTCAACTCAAGCCGGGGATTTTTCTTTTCCGATAGAACCTTGCTTTTACCCCCTGATATTGCGAATAACAACAACATAACAACAAAAAAAATTGAGCAGGGAGACGGCTTTTGCCGCATTAGATAGGATAATCAGACGGGACGTGGGATAGCTGGTGGCATCGGATAACAACAAAAAAAAACGAAATAACAACAAAATTTCGTTTTTAAAGATCGATTCCGGCAATCTTGGCGGCGGTTATCGCGCAATGCAGGGCAGTTTTTCGGCCAAGG
>CAZRFG010000402.1:0-3046 GCA_964599205.1 uncultured Victivallaceae bacterium | reverse complement strand
CTGCCCGGGGCGCGGTTGGAGAGGTACATCGAATAGTTCTCGATGCCGCTGCAGTAGCCGATTTCCTTCATCATTTCGAGGTCGTACTTGACCCGCTGATGGAGGCGCTGGGCTTCGACCAGCAGCCCCTGCCGTTCGAATTCGGCGACCCTGAGCTCGGTGTCGTGCCAGATCGCGGCGGCGGCCTGGTCGATCCGCTCCTGAGGCAGCACGAAGTGTTTGCAGGGAAACAAGGTCACTTTGGGCGGCCGGGTTTTGACCGCGCCGGAAACGGCGTGACGGCGCTCGATCGCCTCGACTTCGTCGCCGAAAAAGGTGACCCGGATATAGTCGTCGCGCTGGGGTTCAAAAACGTCGACGGTGTCGCCGCGCACCCGGAATTCGCCTTTTTCGGGGGCGGTGTCGTTGCGGCCGTACTGGATATCGACCAGCCGGCGCAGAAATTCATCGCGGCCGAGGGTGTCGCCGACGGCGACGAGGACGCACATGTCGGCGTAGTCCTCGGGCGAGCCCAAACCGTAGATGCAGGAGACGCTGGCCACCACGATCACGTCGCGGCGCTCGACCAGACTGGCGGTGGCGGAGAGCCGGAGCTTCTCGATGTTCTCGTTGATCGAGGCGTCCTTGGCGATGTAGGTGTCGGTCTGGGGGATGTAGGATTCGGGCAGATAATAGTCGTAATAGCTGATGAAATACTCGACCGCGTTCTCCGGGAAAAAGGCCTTGAACTCGCTGAAGAGCTGGGCGGCGAGGGTTTTGTTGTGGGAGAGAACCAGCACCGGGCGGTCGAGCTTGGCGATCACGTTGGCGAGGGTGAAGGTCTTGCCGGAGCCGGTGACGCCGAGCAGAATCTCCTCGTGCTCGCCGGCGGCGAAACCGGCGAGCAGTCCGGCGATCGCCTGGGGCTGGTCGCCGGCGGGCTGGTAATTGGAGTGAAGTCGGAAGAGCGGCATGATCGGCACCGGCTCCGGTTGTTTAAATTTCGAGCTTCATCCCGTCGAAGCCGACTTCGATGCCGTGGGGGCGGAAGAAGGCCTCGAGCTCGTGATGGAGCGAATTGCCGTTGTGGCTGAAATGGTTGGCGATCACCCTGGCGCCGGGGGCGAGCGCGCCGCGCTTGAGGAGTTCGTCGCGGAAGCGGACCACCGCCTCGACGCCCATGTGGCCCTGGTCGTGGCCGGCGTAGACCAGCGCCATGGTGGTGTCGATCACCGCGCAGTCGACCTGCTGCTCGCTGACGGTGCGCCACGAAGCGGGGCCCCAGAAGCCGGTGTCGTTGGCGATGAGGAGTTTGCGGCCGCCGCGGCTCAGGATATAGTTGAGCGCGTCAAGCTCCGGCGCGTGGTTGGCGCCGATTGCGAGGACATTGAGGTCGCCGCTCACGGTGACCACGCCGGGGGCGCATTCGCGGAAGTCGAAGAAATATTTGTCGATCGAAGCGCCGTCGTCGAGTTTGGTGATGAGTTTGATATAGTCGTAAGTCGGCTTGGAGCCGAGGATTTCGATCTGTCTGGTGACTTTGCTGAAGCCTTTGCGCCGCCAGTTGAGCTCGACCGGGTTGCAGTGGTCGCAGTGGGCGTGGGTGTAGCAGATGCGGTCGATCTTGAGGAGGTCGATGCCGTAGGTGATGACCTGGAAAAACGCGTCGGGACCGAAGTCGATCAGGGTGTCCTCATCGAGCAGATAAGCGGTGCGTTTGCGGATGTCTTTGCCGCCGTGTTTGCGGGCGTAGGCGCAAACGTCGCATTCGCACCACAAAGCGGGGACGGCTTCGGCGGCGGCGGAGCCGAGAATGGTCAGCATCATTTTTCAGAAAATTCCCTTTAAATGTATTCGATGTGGTGTTACATTACAGTGAAACGCAATTTTTTTCAAACGGAAAGTTGGAGATATGCAGAAAATCGAAGCTTGGCTGGAATGCGTCCGTTGCGGCGCTTCGTATGATTTGTCGGAAGTCCGTTACAACTGCAAGTGCGGCGGCATTCTCGACGTCCGGCGCGACCTCGCCAAGGTCGACGGCGGCAAACTCAAGGCGCTCTGGGAGTCCCGCTGGGGTTCCCGGCACGGGGTGGACCGCTCCGGGGTGTGGCGTTACCGCGAACTCATTTTTGACCTCGCCCCGGAGCAGATCGTGACCCGGCAGGAGGGGAATACCCGGATGTATCCGGCGGGCAAGGCGGGGGAATACGCCGGGCTGAAGAATTTCCTGCTGAAGCACGAGGGCGAAAATCCGACCGGGAGCTTCAAGGACCGCGGCATGACCTGCGGGGTGACCGCCGGCAAATGTTACGGGGCGAAGCATGTCGCCTGCGCCAGCACCGGGAACACCAGTGCGTCGATGGCGTCGTATGCGGCGGTGGCGGACATGAAGTCGGTGATTTTCATCCCGGAAGGCAAGATCGCCTACGGCAAGCTGGCGCAGGCGCTGGCGTTCGGCGGGCGGACTTTGCAGATTCGCGGCAACTTCGACGATGCGATGGAGCTGGTTCAGGAGGTGTGCGGCGAATTGGGGATTTACTTGCTCAACTCGATCAATCCGTTCCGGATCGAGGGGCAGAAGACGATCGGGTTTGAGGTTTTGCAGCAGCTTGACTGGCAGGTCCCGGACTGGTTTGTGATTCCGGGGGGGAATCTCGGCAACAACAGTGCGTTGAGCTAGGGGCTGGAGGAATTGTACCGGCTCGGCATCATCAACAAAATTCCGCGAATTGCGGTGATTCAGGCGGCGGGCTCGGCGCCTTTGGCGGCGATGTGGAAGAACAAGACGCCGTTTGCGCCGGTGAAGGATCCCGACACGATTGCGACCGCGATCAAGATCGGCAATCCGGTGTCGTGGGAGAAGTCGTTGCGGGGCCTGGAGTGGTGCAACGGGGTGGTGGACAGTGTGACCGAGCAGGAGATTATGGATGCCAAGGCGATGGTGGATGCCGCCGGGATCGGGGCGGAGCCGGCGTCGTGCTGTTCGGTGGCGGGGGCGAAGAAGCTGGTGGAGTTGGGGGTGATTGATCCCGGGGCGTCGGTGGTGGGGATTTTGACCGGGAATGTG
>CAZRFG010000401.1:0-3055 GCA_964599205.1 uncultured Victivallaceae bacterium | reverse complement strand
CCCTGACACGAGATATAAAATAATCCTTTTCCTTTTTTTTGCAAGCTCAAGGAACGGAAAATTTCGAAAAAAAGCGGAAATCAGGCTTTGCCGGTGCTGCCGAAGCCGCCGGCTCCGCGTTTGGAATCGGCGAGTTCATCGGCGGCGACCAGCTCGACGTCGGAGAGTTCGGCGATCACCATCTGGGCGATGCGTTCGCCGCGTTTGACCGGGAAGGGGGTTTCACCGCCGTTGTAGACGATGATGCCGACTTCGCCGCGGTAGCCGGCGTCGATGGTGCCGGGGGAGTTGGTCAGCATGATGTTGTGCTTGAGGGCGAGGCCGCTGCGGGGGCGGATCTGGGCTTCGAAGCCGACCGGGAGCTCGAGGTAGAGGCCGGTCGGAACCAGCACGCTGCGGCGGACGGGAAGCTCGATATCGACGCGGGCGCGCAAATCGTAGGCGGCGTCGTCGTGGTGGGCTTTGGCGGGGGTGAGGTCGGCGCAGTTTTCGGCCATTTTGAATTTGATCGGGGTCGCCATCGGATTTTCCTTTGCTTTTAAACGTATTCGGCACTACTGTAATACGAAAACGATGATTTTTCAAGAGGACTTGAATGAAGATGATGCGAATCGGCCACGGCTTTGACGTGCACCGGCTGGTGCCGGAGCGGAAACTCATTCTCTGCGGGGTGGAGATTCCCCACCACTTGGGCTTGCTCGGCCACAGCGACGCCGACGTGGCGACTCATGCCCTGATGGATGCCTTGCTGGGGGCGCTGGCGCTGGGGGATATCGGGAAGCTCTTTCCCGACACCGATCCCGCCTACGCCGGGGCGGATAGTCTGAAGCTGCTGGCGCGGGTGCTCGGCCATCAAGCTTTTGCGGGGTGGGAGCTGGTCAATGCCGACCTCACCATTTGCGCCGAGAAGCCGAAGATCGCGCCGCACCGCGAGGAGATGAGGCGTCGCCTCGCCTCCGTTTGCGGGGTCGGGATCGACCGGATTTCGGTCAAGGCGACCACCACCGAGAAGCTCGGCTACACCGGACGCGAGGAGGGCATCGCCGCCACCGCGGTGGTGCTGCTGGCCAGAGTCTGAATCGCAGCGGAGGAGAGCCGAATTGGAGCGCAAGCGCAAAAACTCTCGGATCGGCGACTATATCGAGAATCACATTTTGACCGGAGTTTTCGCGGTCGGCGAGCAGATTCCGTCGGTTCGCCGCCTGGCGGCCAAGTTCAAGGTCGACTACACCACCGCCTACCGCGAATTCGAGCGGCTGATCGGACTCGGGCTGCTTGAGCGCAGTCCCCAGGTCGGCTTTTTCGTCCGCCGCCGGATCCGCAAGATGGCGACCGATCCCTCGCTTGAGTTTGTCATCTTTCATCGCAAAACCACCTACAAATGGGTGATCATCTCGGCCATTTTGAACGGTACGCTCGAGTCGATGCGAAACGCCGGGGCGCGTTGCCGGTTCGTCGAGCTTGCCGCCGGGGATTTCACGCCGGACAATCTCTTGCGCCACTCCGGCTCGGCGGACGGCATCATCCTGCTTCAGACGATGGATCGCAAAACTTTGCCGGACAGCTGGTTTTCGTGTCCCTGCGTCGGCTTGCTGGCGTCGGATTGTTTCGGCGGCAGGATTTCCTCGATCAACATCGACTATAGCCACATGGCGGAACTGGCGGCGAACTATTTTCTCAAGCACAATCGCCGCTTCGTCAAGGTTTTTTCCGCTGCCATCGAGACCTATCTCAACCGCGCCTACAGCTTCATCTCCTTTTTTGAGCGCTGCGGCGGAGTCGCCGAACTCTCGATCGGCAAGCCGGAAGACGACTGGGAGGTTTCCGACCGGACCGGATACTTTTTTTCGTCCGACAGCCAGATGATCTTGGGAAACGAAGACTGCCTGAAAAAACATGGCGAGAATCTCTTTGACCGCTGCCGCATTCTGGGGGTAGACGGCCGACTGGCGATCGACCCCGACATGATTCCGGCTCCGACGATCGCTTATGATTATTACGAAATGGGCAAGGTCGCATTCGAGGAACTGATGCGTCAGGTGCGGACGCCGGGGACGATCCGGCGGAATGTCTCCTTTTTTGGAGAGATCGCCTATGATCATGCCTGATTTAAATTTACATTTTGTTTTGTGATCTCGCGTAATCAGTTTAGCCCCCTTATTTGCCCGGAACGTCTTGTTTTTGCTTCCCGAAATCACTATACTATTCCCGCAGGAAAACTTCGCCGCGCATTTCCGGCAATCAAGGCGGATGAAAAAAGCGTATGCGAGGAGCCGGATTGAATGGAACTTATCGCCTTCAAAATATACGGGACAGATTCATGACTGACGATTCACAGCCGAAACCGCCGGCGGCTTGGCATGCCGGGACTTTGACCTACACCATGCGCGGTTTGATCCTGGTGTTCGCGCTGCTGCTGCTCGGCACCTTTGCGATTTCACTCAAAGACCGCTCGATCGGTTCGATTTTCGTCCTGCTCTACCGCAAATACCATGCGTCGAATTTTCTGATCGGGTTGATCTGCTATTCGCTGCCGTCGGTCATCAGCATGATCTTCACACCCTATTTCAGCGTGAAGTCGGACCGGCACCGCGGCCGTCTGGGACGCCGGATTCCGTTTCTATTGCTGTCGATCCCGCTTGCGGGCGGCGGCATGGTCGGGGTGGCGCTCGCTCCGCGCCTGGCCGGGTGGTGCGCCGGATTCGCCGGACTCGCTCCGGACGATGCGACGCTGATGGTGCTCGCTTTGATGTGGGGGCTCTGCACGCTCGGCAACGTCCTGACGCTGGCTCTCTTTAACGCGCTGGTCAACGATATTCTGCCGGCGAAACTCCTGGGGCGCTTCTTCGGCCTGTTCCGGGCGGTCAGTCTGCTGGTCGGGGTCAGTTACAACGCGCTGCTGATGAAGTATGCCGAAAGTCACGCCGCTTTGATCCTGATCGGCCTCGCCGCCTTTTTCTGCCTCGGCCTGGGGCTGATGTGCTTCTGCGTCAGGGAGGGGACCTATCTCCCCGCGCCCGAGGCGGTCGACCGGAGTGCGAAATATCACTTGAAA
>CAZRFG010000400.1:0-3076 GCA_964599205.1 uncultured Victivallaceae bacterium | reverse complement strand
CCGTTGATCGACTTCAAGGTCGAGATCATCGACGGTTCGTACCACCCGGTGGACTCCTCGGAAATGGCGTTCAAGATCGCCGGCTCGATGGCCCTCAAGGAAGCCGCCCGCAAGGCGGGCATCATGTTGCTCGAGCCGATCATGCGGGTCGACCTCACCACTCCGGATGAGAACATGGGCGACCTGATCGGGGACATCACCTCGCGTCGCGGCAGCATCGTCGAAATCAATTCGGATGCCACCGCCTGCTTCACCAGAGTCCAGGCCCAGGTGCCGCTGTCCGAGCTTTTCGGCTACGCCACGGCGATCCGTTCGCTGTCCCGCGGCCGCGCCTCCTACTCGATGGAGCCGTCGCACTTTGAACGAGTTCCGAAATCAATCCAAGAAAAAGTTGTGGAGAAAAAATAACATGGCTACGGGCAAAAATCAGCGTATCCGGATCCGGCTGCAGGCATTTGAGCACCGGATTCTCGACCAGTCGGTCAACGAGATTCTCGAAACCGCCAAACGGACCGGCTCAATGGTGGCCGGGCCGGTGCCGCTTCCGACCCGCTGCGAACGTTACACCGTGAACCGTTCGCCCCACGTCGACAAGAAGTCGATGGAACAGTTTGAAATGCGCACTCACAAGCGCATGATGGATATCATCAACCCGACGGCCAAGACGGTTGACGAGCTCAAAAAGCTCAACCTTCCCGCCGGTGTCGATATCTCGATTAAAATCGGACTTTGAGCCGTTACGGCCGGGGCGCGATGTGATGCGCCCCGTTGCCAGGCCAGTCCGGGATACCGCCGTTCTCCACCGATTGGGAGCGTGTATCCAACGCGAAAGGAGCGCAAATGAAAGGTTTAATCGGTAAGAAAGTCGGGATGACTCAGGTCTACGACGAACAGGGCAGAATCGTCCCCGTAACGGTGGTCGAAGCCGGCCCCTGCGTCGTCGTCGACGTCAAGACCCGCGAACGCAACGGCTACAGCGCAGTCCAGCTGGGCTTCGGCAGCCGCAAAGCGAAAAACATCACCAAGGCGGTTCTCGGCCATCTGGCCAAGGCCGGTCTCAAGGCCGACGCTCCGCAGCCCTCCGTGCTGCGTGAATTCCGGACCGAAACCGACAGCGACCTCGCCCTCGGGACGGTGCTCAACGCGACGGTTTTCGCCGCGGATGACACGCTCGACGTCACCGCGACCACCAAAGGCCGCGGCTTCCAGGGCGTGGTCAAGCGTTACCGCTTCGGCGGCGGCCGTGCCAGCCACGGCGGCGCGTGGACCCGTCGTCCGGGTTCGATCGGCTGCCGCGAATGGCCGGGCAACGTCATCAAAGGCAAGCGCATGCCGGGACACATGGGCAACGTCCAGCGGACGGTCCAGAATCTCAGCGTCGTGCGGGTCATGGCGGATGAAAACGTATTGCTGGTCAAGGGCGCCATTCCCGGCCCCAACGGCGGCACCGTGATCCTCCGGGAAGCAATCAAGGCCAAGAGCAAGTAAGGATTAATCATCATGTCGAAAGTTTTGGATATTCTTGATTGCAGCGGCGCTCGCATCGGCGAATACACTTTGCCGGAAAACGTCATCGAGCTCGAAAAGGGCGAACAGGCGGTGCATGACGCGGTAGTCGCGTTCATGGCCGGTCTTCGCGCCGGCACCGCCAAGGTCAAAGGCCGCGGCGAAGTCCGCGGGGGCGGCGCCAAGCCGTTCCGTCAGAAAGGCATGGGTCGTGCCCGTGCGGGCAGTAACCGCAGCCCGATCTGGGTCGGCGGGGGTACCATTTTCGGGCCCAAGCCGCGCAGCTATGCCAAGAAGCTCAACAAAAAAGTCATGCAGCTGGCGCTGAAACGCGCGATTTCGGAACGCATTGTCGACGGCGATCTGCTCGTCCTCAATGATTTCGCTCTCGCGGATCACAAGACCAAGAGCGCGGTTGCGGTGTTCAAGAACCTGAAGGTCAACGGCAGCACCGTGCTGCTGTCGATGCCGGAATACGAAGAAATCGCGGTGTGCGCCACCGGCAATCTGCCGAACGTCGTACTGCGCAAGGCGTCGCTCGTCAATGTGTACGAGCTGCTGCGCTTCGGCAAGCTGGTCTTCACCAAAGATGCGCTCGACGTTTTCGTCGGCCGTCTGGCGTAAGGAGTGTGGATAATGAGAACTGCGTTTGATTTGATTATCGCGCCGATGGTCACCGAAAAGAGCAATCAGCTGGTCGCCCAGAAGAAGTATGCTTTCAAGGTGAAAACCGATGCCGGCAAGATCGAAATCGGCCGGGCCATTGAAGAGTTGTTCAAGGTCAAGGTCAAGTCGGTCAACGTGATGCACTACTACGGCAAGCCCAAACGGGCCGGCCGCTCTCCGGTGATGGGCAAGCGCCCCGACTGGAAGAAGGCGGTCGTGACGTTGTCCGAAGGCAGCATTGAAATACTCTAATGAGGAATACGAAAAATGGCGGTAAAAACCTTTAATCCGACCACTCCTTCGCGGCGCGGCATGGCGACTTTGGACTACCAGTCCGAAATCACCGCTGTCAAGCCCGAAAAGAGTTTGGTCAAGGGCAAGAAAAACACCGGCGGCCGTAATAACCTCGGTCGCATCACCACCCGTTTCCGCGGCGCCGGCAACAAGCGCCGTTACCGGGAGATCGACTTCCAGCGCAAGCTGGACGGCGTCCCGGCCACCGTGCTGTCGATCGAATACGATCCGAACCGCAGCGCCAATATCGCGCTGATCCAGTACGAAGGCGGCGTCAAAACCTACATCATCGCCCCCGCCGGCCTCAAGGTCGGTCAGGTGGTGATGAACGGCCCCAAAGCCGAACTGAAGCCTGGCAACTGCCTGGCGCTGAAAGACATTCCGGTCGGCGTCAACGTTTTCAACATCGAGCTGCAGCCCGGCTGCGGCGCGAAGCTGGTGCGTTCCGCCGGACAGACCGCGGTGCTCCGCGGCAAGGAAGAACTCTACGCGCAGATCAAACTGCCGTCGGGTGAAGTCCGGATGATCAACATCAACTGCCGTGCGACCATCGGTCAGGTCGGCAATCTCGACCACATGAACGTCAAGCTCGGCAAGGCCGGCAAGAAGC
>CAZRFG010000399.1:0-3082 GCA_964599205.1 uncultured Victivallaceae bacterium | reverse complement strand
ACGGCGAAGAGCTGTGGCGGAAAAAACTCGACGGCGAAATCGGCGCGCTCTGCTACTGGGAAACGGCCGGCTTGCTGGTCACCGGCGACCGCGCCGAAATGATCCGCGCCTTCACCCCGGACGGAAGCGAACGCTGGAGCGTACGCTCCGAAAGTGCGCCGGAGTTCATCGCCACTAACAAACCCTACTGGTTCAAATCGGCCTATCCCGGCGTTTACGCCCTCGCCGCCGCCGAACTCATCCCCGGCCAAAGCCGCCTCTTTGCCGGTTCGACCGGCACGGTTGAAGTGATCACCCCCGAAGGCAAAGTCGAAAATCGCTTCTGGCAGGACTACGGCCCGGTTACCGATTTCGCCTTTTTTGAAGCCGAAAAGGATCGTCCGGCGCGCCTCTTCGCCTGCCGCGCCTTCGGCGCATTCCCGACCACCTGGGCGCTCTTGGCCGAGGAAGGCAAAATCACCTCAAACAACAGCTGGATGATCGAAAATCATCGCGGCGCACTGATGAGCACATACGGTTTCTCCGGCGTCGGCAAACATTCATTGCAGCGCCTGCGCCTGGAGCCAGGCGGGGAGCAACTGTTGCTCGGCGTCTTCGACGGCGCGCAAAACGGTGCGGTGCTCTGGGAGTACAACGGCCGGATCCGGGCCGGGATCAACCTCGACTCGGGTGAAATCGCCAACGCCGTCGATTACGCCCGGCGCGCGCTTTCGCCCCGCAACATCCGCGGCCTCGCCGCCGCCGATCTCGACGGCGACGGACAACCGGAAATCGTGATTGCAACTTCTCGCAAGCTCCTCTATCTCTTCGACTCCGGCTTCAAGCTTCGCAAGTGCATTCCGCTCGGCGGGGAACCGACCGCGCTCGCGGTCCGTCCCGGCCGGATCGCGGTCGGCAGGGCCGATGGAGAAGTCCGCCTTTTCGACGGGAACGGCCAGGCCTTCGCCGGCTTCCGGGCCGGCGCAGCGGTGACCGCGCTCGAATTCACCGAAAAGGGCCTCCTGACCGGCGCGGACGGCAAACTGATCGAAATTGCGCTTTAGATCCGCAGCACGTCGGTGCCGAAAGGCGGCAAGGTCAGCGAACCCGCGCATTCCTTGCCGTCGAGCAGGCTTTTGCCGCGGAAGTCGCCGAGCAGGAAGCTCTGCGTCTCCGGCGTGAAGTTGTAGATGAAGACGTAACGCTCGCGGTCCGCCGTGCGGATCGTCGCGTGGACGCCGCGCGGCGTCGAGAGCAGCGGCTTGAGGCCGTGGCAGACCGCGATGCGGCGATAGAAGTGACGGAGGAAATCGAGGTTGCCGCGCGCCGCCTGATAGTAGGCGAAGCCTTTGCCGAAGCCGTGGCGGGTCAGCGCCGCCTCCCCGGCGTAGAAGTCCTCGCCGTAACGCGCCAGCATCTCCGCCCCCTCGAGGTGAACCCGCTCGGCGAAGTCGACGATCAAACCGCGCTCCTCGAAGCCCAGCGAATTGCCGGTCACCGGTTCAAAGCACTGGCGGTCCTCCGGAGTCAAGCCGTCAAGCTCCTCATTCCAGATGCCGAAGAGTTCGCGCAGCCCGTCCCCCGGCAGTCCGGCGAGAAAGTGGAGATTGGTGTCGTTGACGTAATTCGAGAGGTAGCCCGAAATCCACACCCCGCCCGCGGCGACGAACTCTTTGATTCTGGCGGCGACGCCGGGCTTGAGCATATAGAGCAACGGCGCCACCACCACCTTGTAGGGCGTGAAGTCCATCGTGCTCTCGATCACGTCGCAGGGGATGTTCATCTCCCAAAAGGCGCGATAGTGCTCGGCCAGCGTCTCGTCGACCAGTTTGCGGCTGTCGGAAGGGCCGCCGGAGAGCCGTAGCGCGTCGTTGGACTCCCATTCGTAGATCAACGCAACGTCGGGATCGGTCATGGTGCCGCGGACCGGTTCGATTTTTTTCAGGATATCCCCGACTTCGGCGACTTCGCGGAAGACCCGGGTGTTTTCGCTCCCCTCGTGGTCGATCACCGCCCCGTGGAGTTTTTCGCTGCCGCCGCGCCCTTTGCGGATCTGGAAATACATCACCGCGTCGGCGCCGTGGCCGACCGCGAGCAGCGATTCGGCGCGGTGCAAGCCCGGCCGCTTGAGCCGGTAATAGGGCTGCCAGTTGAGGTTGCTCGGCGTGGACTCCATCAGCACAAAGGGTTTCTGCTTCATCGCGCGGTGCATGTCGTGGATCATTGAGGTGAGCGAAGCGGTCCCGGCGAAGTCGCGCACGTTGAGCCAGCCGGGGTAACGGTCGTCGGCGATGAAGTCGCACTCTTCGGCCAGGCGGAAATAGTTGAAGTTTCCCCAGAACCCCATCATATTGGTGGTCACCGGAGCGTTGCTGTGGAGCCGCAGCGGCTCGGCCTCGAGGTGCATGAAGTCGCAGATCTGTTCCGTATTGAACCGCCGGAAGTCGAGGGCGAGACCGTCGACATAGGGGTCATCCGGCTCGATTTCGCCCCAATCGGTGTAGGTATGGCTCCAGAAGGCGCTCCAGTAGGCCGCATTGAGCGCGTCAAGCGTGCCGTACTTGCGGCGCAGAAACTCGCGGAAGTTCGCTTTGCAGAGCTCGCAGTAGCAGTCGCCGCTGTATTCATTGGAAACATGCCAGGCACCGAGCGCGGGGTGGTTGCCGTAGCGCTTGGCGAGCCTGGTATTGATGATGGTGACCTTTTCGCGGTAGATCGGCGAACTCCAGCAGTGGTTGTGGCGGCGGCGGAAGGGCTCCCGGACGCCGTTGACGTCGACCCGGCGGACTTCGGGGTATTTGCGGGCCATCCAAGCCGGGCGCGCGCCGCTCGGGGTGGCGAGCATCACCTTGTTGCCGGCGGCGGCCATCTTGTCCATCACCCGGTCGAGCCAGTCGAAATTGAACTTGCCTTCGCTCTTCTCGTAACTCGTCCAGGCGAAAATCCCGATCGAAAATGTGTTGCACCCGGCCAGCTTCATCAGCCGGAGGTCTTCGTCAAGGATATCCGGCCGGTCAAGCCATTGATCCGGATTGTAGTCGCCGCCATGGAGGAAATGCGGGAAGTTTTCGATGATCGGAGGATGTTTGGACATGTTGCACCT
>CAZRFG010000398.1:0-3084 GCA_964599205.1 uncultured Victivallaceae bacterium | reverse complement strand
GCGGTGCTGCTGATGACCGCCGAAAACGCCGACCGCACCGAGCTCTACACCATCATCGCCGAAGAGCAGAAGACCACTCCCGACTTCGTCGCCACCCGTCGCGCCGCCCGCGCCGCCGAAAAGGTCGCCACCGGCACCTGGATTCAGAGCACCGACGGAGTCTGGAGCAAAAAGCAGTAGGGGTCCCCCCTTTTCGGAACGTCGGGCGGCAGCCTTGCCGCCGCCTGCTCTATCCACGCCAATGCTCGGCGATGGCGCGGCGGGTGAGCTCGACCGCGCGCCGGGCTCGGCCGGGGTCGCCGCAGAGCGTGTAAATATCGCGAAAACTGAATTCGAGCGCACAGCCGCGCGCGGCTTCGATGGTCGCGGCGACATCGCGATAAAGCCCTTGCTCATCAAACGTTGAAACTCCGACGAAGTTCGGAGACGGCTTGGCGCATAGGACAATTCCGGTTCCGCGCAGGGCCGATCCCATAAACTTGTCATCGCACCACGGCGAACACGAAATCTTGCGCAGATTCGGAAGATCCTTTAGGCATTCCCAGAACACGTCAACCGGCTCACAGCATCCGTAATAAACCAATCCGAAAATTGCCGCAAATCGCGCGTAATGCGGATAAATTTCGTCGGCGAACTGTTGCGGCGACATCCCGACAGTTTCCTGGCTGTTGAGATTGCCCCATAAATCGCAGCAGCGAACCCGGCCGGCAAAGTCCGCTTGCGGCAACTCGTCGGTCATGCCGTAGCTTCCGCTGCCCGCATAGTCGTTGCCATTATTGAGAGTCAACAGATTCTCCGCTTCAAGCCAGCGGAAAAAACCGATTGAGTCATCGACCAGCCGGGTAAAAAAGCGCTGCATCAGATCGGGCTGTTCCATCATCAGGACAAACATGTTCTCCATACCGAGCAGCGGCACCGTGGCCGAAGCCGCCGCTTGGAACCAGCGTTGCAGCGGATTGACTTTGCGGACTTGCAGGAGATCGCCGAGCAATGACTTCGCCTCCTCAAAATCCGCCTCGGTACCGGCTGCATCGTAGCTTCGGGTGCTCGGCCCGAGCGCTTCAAACTCCCGCTCGAGATCGACGATCGGGTACTCGGTGGAAAAACCGAGTTTGCGCCCGGCGGCATCGGCCGCCTGATGGCGTTTGGGGGTCAATCCGAAAAATTTAAATTCGAGCCGGAGCGGCACGAAAACGTCCGGCGTCACCATTTTATCGTCACCGATCTGTTCAAAGTTCACAATGGCGTCGAGCAACTGTTTTTCCAACAGCCGCCCGACCGGTGAAACCGCCTTGAGCGGCGGAATCACGTCGGCGTCAAAGGTCCAGTGCTCCATCATCACCGGCGGAACGGTGATTTCCCCGGCGTTGTGGCGAAGCCAGAGTTTCTTGCGTTCCGCCATGATCGGCAATTGCGAAATTTCAATCACCCGTCCGGCCAACTTTTGCAAATAGGCTCTTTCATCCATACTCATTCCAATCATTCTTTTCACAGTACCGGTTTTATCTTGCTTCACTACAGCACCTGACCGATGCAGAGTTCGTAGAATTCCGGATCAGAGGTAGATTGGCCATTGCGGCCTAATACTTTGCGGGAATCAACATGCCCGTCGAAAAGCATCATATTGATATTGTTTCCGTGGCGAAGCCGGGCCTCGGCAGTGACGTCTTTCTGAAGATCGGCAATCGCCGCGACAACCACCGTGTTGTTCCACGAGGCATAGACGTCATTCGGCGCGAAATTGATCCGGCTGGAATCGGCTACCGCCATCGTCCGCGACGGACGGCGCACCGCCTGATTGATCTTTTTGATTTTACCCTTGAACGTGGTTCCGGCGGCATCCGCGGCCGTAGTAATATAGGCGAAAAAGTTGTCACTGATCGCCCGATTGGTGCCGTATGAGACTGCCATGCTGTGCGATGCGGTATCCCAGGTCGACGACGGACAGAGAAACATCTTGCTTCGATAGTACTTGGCAGCGGTGATATTCGGAGCTTTGGCCAGCGTCTTGTCCGCGCCGATATAGGGCATTATCTGGTAAAACATATTCATGTAATACCATCCGGCGGCGGTTTCATAGCCGACAGTCAGAAAATCTTCATAGTCAGAGCCATACTGAACCAGGCCGAGGCCCTGTTGACGGAGATTGTTTTTGCACGACCCGGCTTTTGCGGCTTCCCGGGCCTTGTTGAGAGACGGCAGCAGCATCGAGGCGAGAATGGCGATGATCGCGATCACCACCAACAATTCGATCAGTGTGAAGTTATTCCGGTTCCTCATCGTAATGTTCCTTTCATCATTGGGGTTTCTTACGGGAAACGATAGTTCCTTCATCCATATCCGGGATTTTCGTTTAGGGTTCAAAATGTGGTTCCCAAATTCCGGCCAAACCGCATTTTCCTAACATCATCGCGATCTGTGTTGCATGTGTGTGCTTTCTTTGCACACTATATTATACAGTAAAAGCAAAAAAAAACAAAGAGGAAATGAAATGATTTCGCGTTTTTTTTGCTAACTGGCAATATCCGCGCCAAGGGCGGCGCGGAAAAGAGGTCGGAGCAAATTGGTCAGTTCTTACCGGCGACAGCAACCGTTTCCAGCCGGACTCCGGCGCCGATCCGGAGCGCGCCGCTGCCGGGCTCCCGGATCCGGCGCAGAGCTTCGCGCAGAGCCAGCTTGCCGATCAGTTCCCAGTCCGGGGTGATGGTATTGACCGGCTCGTAATTGAGCGAAATCAGTGACTTTCCGTCGAGCGAAAGAACTTTGCGGCCGAGGGCGAAAGTGCCCCCGTAACGGGCTTTGAAACGAAGCGCGTGGGCATTGGCCAGCGTCCCGTTGGCGAACCAATAGCCGATACCGTCGGGGTAATCCGGCGCTGACAGCGCCGCCGCGCGGGTCAGGTCGTCCAGACACTCCGAGTGCACCCACTCGGTTTCTCCGTCCCAGAACTCGGCAAAGGCGTGCGCCCGGATCCGGCAGTCGCCCCATTCGCCGCCGTAAATACGGACACGGCGAATGCCCGACCGGCGGAAAAAATCGGCCGCGAGCTGGCGCAGCTTGATCCGACACGCGGCGACCGCTACC
>CAZRFG010000397.1:0-3089 GCA_964599205.1 uncultured Victivallaceae bacterium | reverse complement strand
TGTCCCGAGATCGCTCCCGGTCAGGCGGGAGAACAAACCTTGCGGGCGGCCGAAAAGACTTTTGCAATCGGCTCTATTGCAAACGGTAAGCCGCTTTGACGCTACCGGTGACCGGGTCGATAAATTCGACCTCGACCCCTTCCGGACGTACTTTGACCCGCAAATACCCCGGACCGGGCAGGAAATCCCCCTCCCGGTAGCCGTATTCCGCGGCGAAAATCCGTCCGTTGCGGCACGCCGGCTGCGGCGCCAGCTGGTAGACGATGCCGTCCAACTCCTGCCGGGCATAAAAGTGGTCGTGACCGTGAAAAACCGCATTGACCCCGTATTGCTTGAGAAGTTCGTGGACTTTCGCCCACTGATGAAGCTTGGCCGCCTCCGTCCCGCCCCTTCCGGCGCTGTCGAGACCGCCGGTCAACTGATGGATAAAAACGAATTTATACTTGCTCCGGGACTCCCGCAAAGTCCGCTCCAGCCACGCCGTCTGGCGGTCGCCGAGCTTCATATTCTCCATCTCGCGCCCGCCCCGGTTGCCGGTGCCGTACCAATAAGGATCGAGCACGACGAAAAGCGCGTCGCCCCACTCCCAACTGTAATAATCCTCCCGGCCATCCGGATTGCCGGTGTAAAAACCGTCCGGCACCGGATTCGGAAACAGCCTCCGGCGCTGTCCCAACGCCCATTCCGCCAGGCCGGTTTCGTCCGGCCGCCGGATCTCCTCGCCGTCGTGGTTGCCGAGCACCAGAAAGAGCGGCGCGACCCGGCCGACCAGGCCGAAGTAGTAGCGCTGGGCGAGATACTGCCGGGCGGCCGATTCGCGCGACGGGTGTTTGCCGGTCATAAAGGTGTCGCCGAGGTCGATCACGAAGTCCGGCCGGTCATTTGCCATCCGGGCCAGCGCCGCCGCGTAAAGATCCGGCGAAGCCGCCTCGTCGAGGTGGCTGTCCGCCTGAATGACGAAGTCAAAGCCCTCCCCCGGACGCCGGGCGGTGCGGAAACTCCCGGCAAGCCCGCCGGTCCGCCATTGATGCAACCCCGGCGCGAGGCCGTCGAGCCGGATCGACCGGCTCTCGCCGGCTTTGAGTTCAAAAGGAACCCGCCGCCCCTCGCACTCCAGTTCCCCCGTCGCGCCCCCGGGCGAATAAAGGCTCAGCGTCACCCCGTCGGCGGTCGGCCGGGCGGCGATCACATTCAACCGATACTCCGGCACCCCGGTCGAAAATTGCGGTGCGGCGGCCAGCGCCGCGCCGAAGAACAGTGCGAAAAGCACTGAAGTCATTTCTTGACCTCAAAGAAGCGCCGGGCGTCGCCGACCGGGGCGGAGCCCTGCTGCGGCGTCGAGTAGATGTAGTAACTGGCGGCGACGTACCCCTTGAGGTTCCGCAGCGCGACAAGTTTCTCTTTTTGGGCCGGAGTCAGGGTTTTGGCGACGCGGGCAAAGGCGGTCGCGTAGTTGTAGCTCATTTCCCCGTCGAGTTCGCCGTAGCGCGTCCCCATCGCCAGCAGTTTTTCGCGGTCCGGGGTTTTGCCGTCGAGATACTGCCGCAGTTCAAACGCGATCTTGCGCCGGAGTTCGGCGACCTCGGCCAGGGCTTTGCGCTGCGCGTCGACGGTGCCGGTAATCGCCTGCCGCTGCTCGGGGTTGAGCGCGTCGAGGAAAGCGGCGCCGGAGTCGCCGGTCACCGCGGTGCTGATGTTGGCGTCGGTCTTGCCCATCACCGGCATGTCTTTCATGTAGAAGCCGCCGAAATAGGTGCCGTGCCGCTCGGGGCAGAAATAAGTGTCGGCCTCGGCATTGCCGGCGTACCAACTGAAGAATTCACTGGCGTAGGTGAGATAGGCGACGTTGACCAGATGCGACGCGCCGCGCGGGAGTTTGTAGGCGTTGACGTCGATCGCCGGCCAGCTGTTGAAGTCGCCGAACTTGAGTTTGCCCAGCACCGCCTTCTGGGTCGGGGTGAGCGAAGCGGCGATCCGGCCGAAGAGTTCGGCGCGGGCGATCGAGAGCTCCATGTCGAGCCGGAAAATTTCCCCGACCTCCCGGATCACCGCCGCCTTGCTGAGGGGTGCGTTTTCCGCCGCCGCACGGTAAAAAGCCATGATCAGCGGCAGCCGCCGCCGGGCCAGAGTGTCGAGCCCGGTGGTCTGGCTCTCGGCAAGTTTGCGAAGTTCGCCGCGCTGGGTTTCGTTGAGGACGCTCAAAACATTGGCGCTAATCCGGTTGAGGAAAATCGGATTGTGCCCCTTGTGCGCCGCGTCGATGTCGCGCATGTACTGAAAGCCGAAAAAGTCACAGACTTTTCCCGGCGGCAGAAAGGTCGCCGCGCCGAAGTCGCCGGTGACAAAGGCGAGCCCGTTGAAGGCGATGGTGTGAAGCTGCGCCTGATCCGACATCGCCTGTGCCAGCGAATAGGGTTGATTCTGCCCCTTTTCCGCTCCGCCCGGCTCATTCCGCGGCGGCCGCTTGCGCTCGGAAGCGTCGGCCGCTCCGAGGAGAAGCGTGCCGCCCACCAGGAACGCGAGTAACATTGCCGTTTTTTTTCTCATCACGTTATTCCTTTGTTGCGAATTGCTGACGATCCAGTATTGCTCCGGTCAGACCGGATACGAATTCAACTTCGGCCGCCGCCGGGGCGACCTTGACCCGCAGATAGCCCGGGCCGGGCAGCACTTTGCCGCTCCGGTACGCCTCAAAGTTCTCCGCGGAACCGGCCGGGCCGGCGGGAAGCGGCAGCGTGAAATAGGCAATGCCGTCAAGCTCCTGTCGGGCATAGATGTGATCGTGCCCCTGAAACACCGCATCGACCCGGTATTTGACCAGGAGATCGTGGATCGGAAGCTCCCAGCCGGGGCGGTGGAGGGCGAAACCGGCGATCCCTTTGCGGTTGCGGCCGCCCCACTCGTAGAGCGTGGCGCATTCGACGCCGCCCCGGCCCCGGCCGTTGAGGTGATGGATCAGGATGAACTTGTATTTGGCGCGGCTCCGGGCCAGCGTCTCGCCGAGCCAGCGGTACTGAGCCTCGCCCAGCGTCGCGCCCCACGGATCGGGGGATTTGTCGCGCGAACCCAGCCGGTTGTCCGCCGCGTCG
>CAZRFG010000396.1:0-3089 GCA_964599205.1 uncultured Victivallaceae bacterium | reverse complement strand
ACCCACGACCAACTGCTTAGAAGGCAGCTGCTCTATCCTCTGAGCTACCGGGCCGAATAATATCCTGACGCCAAGATTCTTGGAAAAATCCCGAAGTCAGCCCTTACTATAATCCGGGATCGGGGTTTTTTCAAGTTCAGCGGACGTTTTTCAGCAGAAGTTCGGCGGCCCTTTCGGTCGCGCCCACCGGGTAGGAGCTCGCCACGCCGTCCGCTTGATAACTCTTGCGGTAGTCGGGATCGGCTTTGAACTGCATCTCAAGCTCGATCATCTCCGCGCCGTATTCGCGCTTCAACCGGCGCAAGGTCTGGATGAACTCCCCGTCCCGCTCCGCGTCCGCTTCGTCCACCGACGGCAGCGGGGTCGCGATCGCCAGCTCGCGCAGCGTTCCCGAGGCGCGCAGCTTCTCCAGCACCAGCGCCAGAATCCGCTCGTTCTCCCACGGCGACAAGGCCGGATTACGGCCCCGCGACGGCGGAATCACGATCGCCGAATGCGCCGTATTGACGTCGAGGAGCGGCAGCAGCTCCGGCAGCGAATCGAGCAACCGGCTGCCGGATTTGCGGCCGTCCGCCGCCCACGGCAGGAATTCGAGTTCATAACCGCGCGCTTTCGCCAGCTTCGCCAGCACCCGGCTGAAACGGGTGTCGCCTTCGCCGAAGTCTTCGCCGATCACCAGGAGTTTCCCCGGCCCCTGAATCGCGTTGCCGACCGTTTTCGGCAGTTCCCACGCCCGCAGGTTGTGAAGCGTCGGACGGGTCAGCACCGGAACGATCCGGTTGCCGAAGCCGTCGGCGAGGCCGTCCGGCGTCGCAGCAAGGTCGTTCGGCAGCTCGTCGACGGTCAGGAAACGCACTTTGCGCCGCTCGAAAACCTGACCGGGGAGCGAGAGCTCAAACTCCACCTCCAGCCCGGCGGCGAGTTCCTCGCCGTCGAGTTTGCCCGTCGCCTTGTCGGTCACGTCTTCGGCGAAGCGGTCGGTCGCCTCGGTAGGTTTGGCCGCCAGCGCAATCACTTCGGTGTCGGCCGGAAAAACCTCCTGCTCGCGGCTCGGGATGGTCCGCAGCCGGACATGGAGCGGCAGCGGCATTTTGGAGTTGACTTCGCGGAACCAGTCGAGTTCTTCGTCGTTGTAGATAAACAGCGGCAGCCACAATTTGAGGAAGAGCCCGGTGTCGATCGAAATCGGGTTGTAGGTCGCGGGATAACAGGTGACCGGCACCTGGGCCCAGGCCGGATCGGCCGGCTTCAGCACCAGTTCGTTGTCCTTGCCGGCGTGGAGCGCCAGCAGCGGGAGGTCGTTGCCGGACAAGGTCTCGCCGCCGAAAAGCCAGCTGAAATCAAGTTCCTTCGGGACCACCGGCGCGAACGACTGAAGCGAAATTTTGTCGCGTTTGCCGGTGTGGAGCATGAAGCGATCGTTGCGCCGCAATACCGGATACCGGGTGCCGTCGTGGGCGATGCAACCGAGGACCCGGGCCGGCGCCGCCGGATGGAAGTTCTCGTCGGAGAGAAGTTTGTACTCGGGATCGCCGACTTTGCGGTAAAGCGCCGCAATCGAGGTGGTGACTTTGCTCTTGTGGTAGAAAAGTTCAAACTCGTGAACCCCGCGGGTCAGGTGGATTTTGGCGCTTTCGATCTTCATTTCCGAGGGTTTGCGCTTGCCGGCCTGAATGATCAGCTCCTTGCCGTCCAGCCGCAGGATCATCAGCGAATTGGAGTTGGTGCCGAATTCGTACTCGCCGTCCTCCTCGATCAGCAGCCGCCCGTTGTAACGGATCGCGTAGTTGCCGTTGGAGTCAAAGGGACGCTTGGGCAGATTGATCTCGCGCACCTGGGCGTCACCCTGGACCCGGGCGTTTTTGCTTTCAAAAACCCCGAGGAGATCGCGCTCCGCCACCCCCGGCGGCTCGGCCATCGTCTTCTCGATTTCCTTGCGCCAGGAATTCGGCAGATTGACGAATTGCCGCATCGGCCCCTGAAGCCGGTAAAAATAGTTGCGCCGCTGCAGCGGTTCGTACCAGAACGGAATCGAGTACCCCGCCCAGTAGCGCCAGTTGCGTCGGACGCATTTGAACTTCTCCTGCGGCTTGCGCATCGCAAAAAGTTTCAACTGGTAGACGTTGTTGCCCGGCATCCACATTTCGCCGGGGTACTTGGAAAAGAGGGTGGCGCCGAATAAACTTTCCACCAGAATCCGGTGATAATTTTTTTCGTTGTTCTCGTAATTCCGGGCATAACGCCGCTCCAGGTTCTGCAGCCGGATCTGGCGCCACTCCTCGTCGCTGGTGGCGAGGCTGTTGCTGTTGACGATCTTGATGTGAAGCTTGTCATTGCCGATCCGCTCCCCGAGCTTCTCATCCCAGGCGTCGAAAGGCTGCTTGGCGTCGTAACCGAAGTAAACGTAATAGTTCCCCGGCTTGACCTTGCCCGGCAGCGCCAGCGAGAAATCGTCGTAAAGCAAATACGGCGTCTCTTTGCCTTCGGCATCGTAAACCCGGACCCCGTTGTCAAGCTTGGCGGGCAGCGTCAGGTGGCGTAAATCGAGATATTGCGGCGCGTCGGCGTGGTCGCGCTCGATCTCCAGACGGTACCGCGCGCCGTCGCTGTGCCAGGCCGGGGCGACCGCTGCGGCCGCCGCGGGCGCGGGTGCGGGAGTCAGCGCCGGAGTCGGCGCGGACGTCGCCGGCTTCGCCGGTTCACCGGCGGCAAAAAGGCCGAAAAGACCGGCAAAACAAATCAGAACAAACCCCAGTCTCATTCGGCGGAATCTCCCGTTTTTTCAACTTTGAACGCAATATCGAGGCGGAAAGGATAGAGCGGCAGCGTCATCCTGCCCCCGGCGTGGCGGACCGTGTCCTCCAGCAGAACTTTGCCGCTCAATGGATCGTAGAAGCGAATCCGGTAGCGCCCCGGCTCGAGCGGGTAGTCGAGTTTGACCGCCGCCCGGCGGATTTCCGGATACATCTCGGCCTGATTGGGGTAGCTGTACATCGCCGAACGGACAAAGGCCCAGCCGTAAACCCGGTCGCGGCTGCCGATGGAAAGGGCTTCGATGCGGTTCTCGGGGTTTTCCGGGAACAGCCGGG
>CAZRFG010000395.1:0-3094 GCA_964599205.1 uncultured Victivallaceae bacterium | reverse complement strand
CAAGGCGAAAGTCGAAATCGTCACTCCTGCCAATCGAATTTCCTGGGGCAGATCAAGGAAAGTGATGAAAAAACGCGCCGCCACCGCCGGACAGATCATATTGGCCAACATCTCCGAAACCGTCCGCAAAGAAGCCGCAAAGATCCGCAGCGGCCGGTTGTAGCGCATCTCGAGGAACTGCCCGATCGACATCGCCCGGGTCTCCCGAAAGCGATAGGTGCAATATCCGGTCAGCGACATCACAATGGTGATCGGAACCAGGAGATTCTGCCAGAATGACATTGCAAATCCGGTCCGGTAATTGACCTCCACCGTCGCCACCAGCGAAATCACCGAGAGGGCGGTAGCCACATCAGCGACGCAAATCACATAACGGCCGCAAATCCGCCCGGCGGACAGAAAATCAGCCACCCCGCGCACGTATTTACGCGTGCAGTAGCCGGCATACATCACCACGCCAAGCGGCAGCAGAAGAATCAGCCAATCGATTGTTTTCATCCAAATATCCTTTCGGCAACCGCCGGTTTACAGAATGATTCTCGATCGCAACCGGGGTTACAGCCGGTGATCCGGAGTCAACCGGCAATCACCCGGCGACAATTCGGCAACCATGGTTCCTTTGCCGGGTAGTACGGTAAACGAGCGGCGGGTGCCGCCATTTTCGAGATACCAGATCCCCGGCAAAAGATCAATCGCGATCAGGCGTGTTTCGGATTGCGATGCGGTAAAATCAATGATGCCGTCGAACGGAACATTCTGCGTCCCGGCAACCACGATTCTTCCGGGCAAGGTCATCACACAATAATCTTCACCCGCAGCGAGAGGAACCGGTGGAGCCTCGCGGTTTGAGGTTCCAATCAACATCGCGGCGACAAAAACATCGGACGTTTGCGGTTGCTTCGTTGAAAACATCGCACGACATCCGCGCGATTCCGGAGACTCCGGCTTCGGGGACTCCACCCGGACGCCGAAAATATCATGCAGTTTTTCACCCGAAGCCAGCTCGAGCGTCCAATCACGCGGTAATAGCATCGAGAGCGTCAGCTTCCCCGCCGGCGTTTCCTCCCGATCACTCAATACGGTCAAGCCATCCGGAGTCGGTTCCGGTTGCCGGATCGAGTTGAACAGCCAGTATTTTTGAATTCCCGGATCGGCCGTCACCATCCGGTCGATCACGATCAAGGCGGCCGGCAATTCCGGGTCATCAAGCCGCAAAAAGCAGAACGATCTGGTATAACATTTCAGTTTCCCGCTGTAGGCGGATCGCAGATCGGCTTTGAGAAAACTCAGCAATGGCCGCTCCGCATCCGGCCCGAAGTCGGCGGAAAGCGTGGCCCCGTTGCGGAACCAGGGATCATGAAGCGCCATTTCCGGAGTGAGCGGAAGCTCCTGATTGAAACGTTGTCCACCATCATTGATCACCCCCCGCGAAAAGGCCTCGGCCGGATCAAAGGCAAGCATCACATTGTGGCAGATCGAGCGCTTATTGTAACCGAAATCATAAGGCGTTCCATAAAAGACGTACATTCCGAGATCGGTGGCCAGCCGGCCGCGATAGTAAA
This sequence comes from uncultured Victivallaceae bacterium, assembly GCA_964599205.1. Lineage (GTDB taxonomy): Bacteria > Verrucomicrobiota > Lentisphaeria > Victivallales > Victivallaceae > JAVBUI01. The sequence continues at coordinate 1,532 of CAZRFG010000395.1, read as the reverse complement.
CCTGAAAGTTGCCGGCATCGGCATGCTGATGATTGCCGAAGTGACAGCCCCCCCCCTTCATTTCCGCCACCACCGCGTCGGGGCCCCACCCGGTGCGGGCGGTCATGGAGCCAATCAAGCCGTCGAAAAAATGGGTTTCGGGAAGCGACTCCAGCGATCGCACCGCGTCAAGCCCGGGATCGTTGAGGGCGAGGAACAGCGTCTGGTCGCCGATCGCACCGCCGTGAGCCAGGAAATCGCCCTTGATCAACGGATTTCCGGCATATGTCCAGCATAGAAAGCTCAACATCGGAGCCCGCCAGATACCGTCGCCGGAGATGCCGTCGCCGTCTTGAATCATGCGTCCGTCGGGATCACGATAGTTGAACCAGAAATTGTAGACATTTTTGATCACCGGATCAAAAACTTCATGGCCGCACATCCGCCGCAGCATCCAGGCCGCATGCATTTCAAAGGCAAAACGGTAAGCCCCGTACCCAACCCCCTGATTGTGACGGTCGCAACGGTATTCGAGATTTCGCAGCGGAATCAATTCTTCAAACATCAGATAAGCACAATAGCGATACGGCTGATCGTCTTCGCCATAGAGCGCGATCGCCATCGCCAGCAGATCGCGGCAAACTTGCGCCTCGTTACCGTGGCCGTTGACCACCGGCTGTCCGAATGGCGGCCAGCCGATCTCCATCGCGTCCGCCAGACGCAGCAGCTTGCGGCGGAAAAGACTTCGCTCATCAGGAGTCATCAGCTCAAAGCACCAGTCGTAAACCCTCGCTCCGGCATAGATGACTTCACCGAGTTCGCGGGTGATATCGAGAAGATTGTCGAATTCGACCGCGGCCAAGTAATCGGTCATCAGCCGGACCGCTTTGCGACCGGGCTCGTTTTCGCCGGTCATCAGCCTGACAAACGCCTTTCGGACTGCGAGTTCCAGCAGTTCCGGCAGATAGCCGACCACGCCCTGAGGCGGTGGGACAAAGGCCATTTCGCGCTCGGCGCCCTGCCGGATTTCTTCCCACACCGGGCGGTTCTCCTTTTGGGTCAAATTGGCGCGCACCAACGGCAGCGACTCAGGGGTCATCCAGATCCGGGGATGTGCCGCGTACGGGGTGATCGCCGGCCGGTACTCGACTGCCCGCGGCGAAACCGCCGGAGCCAAATAGGGCCCGATCTCAAGGCGATTGAGTCCCACTCCGACCGGCAGTCGAATCTGCAAAACGTGAATTCCCGCACTCAACTCGCAGCGTTCAAGCTCCTGCCTGGCGCAATCCTGATCCTGCCACGGCGATACAATCACTCGACTACGGGCAAAATTTTCGTCAACGGCAAGCATGATCCGCAGTGAATCGTACTTGCTGTGCGAAGCGTTCATTTTCCGACGTGCCTCGCCCCGAGTATTGGCATAACTCGTAATAAGATATCGTCCGGCTTTGCTGATTTCAAAGCTGAAAACAACTTCCGCCCAATCCTGCGCCGCCGACGGATCGGCAGTCACCACCGTCATCCCGCCCTTGCCGGATTTCTTGTTCTCCACT
>CAZRFG010000394.1:0-3098 GCA_964599205.1 uncultured Victivallaceae bacterium | reverse complement strand
CGCAAAGCCCGCGATATGGCCAGGCAGATGATCCTGGCGGAAAACGGCGTCGAAAACCCGAGCCAGACTGATATCCTCAAGGTGCAACTGGCGATCGAGTGCAACTGGCTCTGCCCGTACACCGGGGAGTCGATCGGAATGGATTCGCTGCTGCAATCGAGCCAATTCGACATCGAACACATCATCCCGTACAGCCGGAGCATGGACGACTCCTTTGGCAACAAGACATTGTGCCACTGGCGCGCCAACCGGAGCGTCAAAAAGAACCTGACCCCCTTTGAGGCCTACGGCAACGACGAGAGCGCCTACCGCAACATTCTCGACCGGGTGCGCAAATTCCAGGGGCCGGAACCTCTGGTCAAGGCAAAATTGCGGCGGTTCGAGTTGGAGGACGTCGGCGAGCTTGACGGTTTCGCGGCGCGCGAGCTCAATGACACCCGGATCGCCGCCAAGTACGCTTCGAAATATCTCGGCTTGCTCTACGGCGGCGTGATCGATGACGCCGGACGGCGGCGGATTCAGACCAATACCGGGAAACTGAGCGCGGTGATCCGGAGCGTACTCGGCTTCAACGGCATTCTCGGCGACGGCGAGAAGAACCGCGGCGACCATCGCCATCACGCGGTGGACGCGGTGGCGGTGGCGCTGAGCGACCCCGCGCTGGTGGCGCAGATCGCCGCCTACTTCAGCGATCCCGAGGCGAAGTTCAAAAATCTCCGCTTCTGGGAAAACCTCAAGCGGGCGCTGACGATGAATGACTGGCCGCAATATTTCCACGACATCCGGGACTCGATCGACGCAATTCTGGTCTCCCACCACGTCCGCCGCCGGGTGCGCGGCTCGATGCACGAGGAAACGATTTACGCTCCCGCGCTCAAATCCGAAAATGGGGGAACCGCCCGTTATTGCCGCAAATCGCTCGCCGGACTCTCCGAAAAGGATGTCGCCAACATCGTTGATCACACCGTCCGCGAAGCGGTCAAAGCGAAGCTCGCCGAGTTGGGCCAGCCCAATCCGGCGCGCGCCTTCGCCGGGGAGCGCAATTTCCCGGTGCTGCGGGGCAAGGGCAAGGACGGTGGCGAAATCAGTATTCCGATAAAAAGCGCCAAAATCCGGATCAACCTCGAAACCGTCCCTCTCGGCGCCCCCGGCGACGATCGCCGCGAAGTCAAACTCGGCAACAATCACCACATGGAGATCGTCGATGTGGTCGATCCCGACGGCGTTGTCCTCGAGCAGCGCGGCTATACCGTCTCGATTTTCGAGGCGTACCGGCGACTCAAGCACGGCGAACCGGTCATTTGCCGTGTCTTCCCCGACGTCGAGTGCAAAAAGAAAACCTGTCGCCAGCGATTCCGGATGTCGATTTTCCGCGGGGATGTGATCTACACACATGAACTCAGGGATAATCGCGACGGATATCGAGTAATAACGCAAATAAGTCAGGGGACACAATTTTTCTATGCTGATTTGAACGATGCTCATGCCAAAGAAAAAATTTTATATTCAGCCAGACCCAATACTCTCTTTAAAAAAATGAGGGGCAAATACCTGATCACCCCGGCGGGGGAACCGAGGAACAACAATGCTTGACCGGATCATCGACATTTCGAAGAGCGCGGCGAGTCTCCGGGTGGAGAATTCGCTGCTGGTGATCGCCGCCGCCGATTTCGAGACGACGAAGATTCCGCTCGACGAGGTGGCGGTGCTGCTGATCAGCCACCCGGCGGTGGTGCTGACCCATGCGGTGCTCTCCGAACTCGCCCGCAACGGGGCGATGACGGTCTGCTGCGACGGCAAGTTCCAGCCCGCCGGGATGCTGCTCCCTCTCCAGTCCAATTTTGAACAGTCGTTGCGCTTCCGCAAGCAATTGGAAGCCGGCGCGGTGCTGAAAAAGCGCTTGTGGCAGCGCATCGTCAGTGCCAAAATCGCCAATCAGCACGCCTTTTTGCGAAAGTGCAAAATCGATTTGCCGGCCTTGCGTCGGCTGGCCGACGGAGTCAAGAGCGGTGACGCCGACAACGCCGAGGCGGTAGCCGCCAAGCTCTACTGGGAGAAGCTTGATTTGATCGACAGGCGCGACCGTAACGCCGGCGACGCCAATTCTCTGCTTAACTACGGCTATGCGGTACTTTATGCCGCCTGCGCCCGGGCGCTCTGCGCGGCGGGATTGCATCCGGCGGCGGGGATCTTTCATCGCAATGCCTACAATCCCTTTTGCCTGGCATCCGACATGATGGAGCCGTTCCGGGTGCTGGTGGACGAGGCGGCCTGCAGGATCGCGGCGGAGGGGGGCGGGGCCGAACTTGATCCGGCGGCGAAGCGGATTCTGATTAACGCCATTCTGGAGGGGACGATCAAAATCAACGGCAAGCGGGAAAAGGTGCTGCGCGCACTGGCGATCAGCGCGGATTCGCTGGCGCGGATTTACTGTGGAGAAGGCGACCGAAAGGAGTTGCTGCTGCCGCAATATTGAGGCGGGAGGTGAGTATGGGGAGAGTGCAATTCCGTTCAAAGATCGAGACTATGTGGATTTTTGCAATGTTCGATTTGCCGACCGAGGACAAGGAAAAGCGGAAAGCGTATACGCACTTCCGCAACGCACTGCTTGCCGACGGCTTCGTGATGCTCCAGTACTCGGTCTACGCGCGTTTCTGCGAATCGCGGGCGCATACCGAGAAATTCCTCCGGCATATCAAGGGCGAAATGCCGGAGGAGGGCCAAGTGCCGGTGCTCTCCGTCACCGACAAGCAGTTCGGCGAGATGGCGGTCTTCTTCGGACAGATGTCCCAAAAGCCGGAAGCGCCCCCGGAACAGTTGCTGCTGTTCTGAAAAAACATTGTCCTCAAACGTGAAAAAGAGCGGAAATACCGCTCTTTTTTTTGATCAGGATATCATTAAGTCTATCGCAAAGCGTACCTTGCAACGCAAATAATATACAAGAATCAAAAAAATTTACAAGCCCCAGCTCTTGATGGTTCATGGTATCGCGGGCTCACAATATACAAGAATCAAAAAAATTTACAAGCCCCAGCACGCGTCCGCGCTTACAGTTGCGCGGAAGCAATATACAAGAATCAAAAAAATTTACAAGCCCC
>CAZRFG010000393.1:0-3141 GCA_964599205.1 uncultured Victivallaceae bacterium | reverse complement strand
GGGTCACGACCGGGAGAGCGACTTTCGGCAGCTCGACGGAAGCGGCGGCGACATCATCCAGGGCATCCGGCGAATCCTGCGTCGATGCGGGCGTGGTTGTCAGGTAAACGCCGCCGCCGATCGCGGCCGCGGCGGTCACTCCGCCGATGATTTTAGCGATCGCGCTCATTGGTTCGGCCTCCTTTCTCCGGAGATTGTCACGCTCATGAAATGCAGCGGGCTCCAGCCGTCGTATTTTTCGGCATCCCCGCCGAACATGAACGTTTCATGCAGTCCGTAATAATAATAGGAGCTTGCCATGACTTCTCCGCAAACCGCGCAGACGACGGATCCCATGGTGCAGCTGTAGGCGGGCACCGTGATCGTTTCCGTGTCCGGGATCTCGGAAAAACTGTTGACGACCGGAGAGGACAGGGATGCGGTGCCGTATTCGGAATTGGACACGGACAGCCGGATCAGAATTTTGGTTCCCGCGGGATAATTTCCATCGATCACGCCCTTGCCGAACACCAGACGTTTCCGGCTCCATTTCAGTTCGGCTTTCCCGGTTCCGCCATCGGTGAGGTCCCAGAGGTTGAATACAGGGTTGGAGAGATCCATGTAATAGATTGTTTTCACGGTGATCCATGTCGGGCTCGGATCGACGCGGTATTGCAGCCGGATCGTCATTTGCGACGTGTTCATGTCGGGCGTATAGCCGTCGGACCATCCTCCTTCGAGCCCCGGGAAGATCTGCCCGGTCGTGCCCGTGCGGGGAAAACCGAACATGCCGTCGGCGCTCCCCGGCGATTTGAAGCTCAGCACGCCGACATATACGGTAATGGGCAGGCTGACCGTCTGGTTGTTTCTGACGCTGCACGTGATGTCGCCATAATACATATAAGCGGTCGAGGAGTTTCCTCCGGACGATCCTGTGCCGGACTCGGTCCTTTCCGAATAGGTGATTGAGTCGACATGCGGAGTGAAATTGTTGACCCCCGCGATATATGCGAACCGTCCCGTCATTTTGCCGTAGGCCCGGTATTCCGTCTGCGAATAACCGTGGCATTGATTTGGCGTTTCGACTGTAGCGCCTCCGCCGGAACCGCCGCCGGTCCAGCAGGCGAAGGCAGCGCAGGAGAACAAAGTGAACAACAACCCAAGTGTCCGTTTCATGATTTTTCCTTTTATTAAAAATTTTGCTCAAGTCATATACCAGAACGGCTGTCCGTCTCCTCCCGCGGACTGCCAGCACGCAAGCGAAGTCATCGCCACGGCGTTTTGGAGACACACCGGACAATAGGCGTATTCGGGACCGAGTCCGGCAACGGGCCAGTCGGTCCATTGTCCGAGCACATACACTTTTGCCGCGAGCGCGGGCGTCACGGAGCCTCCGACTTTCAGCTGCCAGTTTCCGGCACCCGCCGGACGCTGGAAATACAACTCATGCCGCAGGCCGTCCCATGCCGCGCTCCCTGTCTTTACGACCGTTCCGCCGCGCGCCCATCGCACGGTCAGAGAACCATGAGCGATGCCGGTCATGCCCACCATTACGCGATGCCCGGCATGCAGATGATGGAAGTTGTTCACCGTTTCGATTTCGGTGCCGTTGAACGCATTGCAGAGGGTGTTCCCGGAATCGAACACGCACGTATCCGCGGCATTGTAAAGTCTGAGCGTCAGCACATCGTCGTCGCCCCAATAATGATTTTCCGCGCTTTCTCCCGCGTAGAGGCTGAGATCTTCCGGCGCAATCAATGTCAGATAATCGGTCGCCTGCGGAGTTCCGTATTCGGTCGGACGGTCCAGGTTGTAGGCTGCAATCTGGATTGCCTGCGAACTTCCGCCCGCGCTCGCGGTTACGGTGATCACGCTGGAGGTTCCGCTGTCCTGCGGATTGCCAGTAAGCCGGTTGTTTTCGATCGCCAGCGTTCCGGACGGGGACTGGAGCGCATAGGCCACATCCGACCCGTCAGAAGCGTCTATGTCGAACTCGATGTCGAGATCCTTTCCCGCCGCGTAATCCGCCGCGTAGCTTGTCGTGCCGGAGAGGACGACCTGCGCCCGGGTCACATTGAATGTAACCGAGATCAGCATGGATGCGCCGCCTCCGGACGCGGTGACGATGACGACCGTGTTTCCCGCCGCCGAAGGAGTGCCGCTGATGACTCCGTTTGCAAGCGCAAGACCCGCCGGGAGCGATCCGTTCGTCACGGCATACGACACCGCCGTCCCGTTCGACGCGACGATCCCGAGTCCGAGGCTATGGGATTCGCCGACGGTCCAATCCAGCACATGCGTATTGGATCCGGCGAGCGTCACCTCTCCGGAGGCCGTCGCGAGCAGGATCTCGGTCCCGTCATAATAGAGCTTGCCATCGACAAAACTGAACTTGTCGAGCAACGCTTTGTTTCCGTGCGCGTGCAGATCGCCAAGCGCCGGAATCGCTTCGTAAGAATCGATTTGCGCATTCGGAACTTCGAGCGCGCCGATCGTCTTGGACTTGAGCGAGAGGACGCGGTATTTCTTTCCCGTCGCGACGCAGAAGAACTCCATGCCGACAAAGGGATTCTCGACGTTTGCCGCGTCGGCCAGGGCGGCAATGCGCGTCCGGGCGTCGAGCGGCGTATCCGTTGTGCCCGGAATCAGGCTGCCTGCCACTTCAATCGACATAGATCAATACCTCCGCGTTATTCAGTTTGAATTCGCCATACACTTTGTAAGCCTTCCCGGAAAGGGTGATTCCCGTCCCGTTCGCGCCGGTGCCGGCTGCCCCGTTATCGAGTTCAAATGGAACCTTGCCGGAAATGCCGTCGAACTTGGTGACGGTCAGGCCGCTTTCGGACGGAACGAGCGCAATAACAAGCGCTCCGGCCGGCACGGTTCCGATGCTGGTTTTATCGAGCGTCCCCGCGCTGCCGGACACCATGGTGCCGGCCGTGACCGCGGCCTGGAGGATCTCGGCTGTAATCTGGGTCACGCTTGTGACCGCCCCCGCGACCTCCGAAGCGATGTAGCCGTAAAACATCGTGCCGGGCGTCGGATCCGGAATATCGGAATCCACCGCGGCCGAACTCAACCCGAGGAACTGCGTCAGGTAGATGCGTCCGGTCGCGTATTCCGGGACCAGCGTCCCGAAATAGATATGCGCGACCTTGTCGG